>JAOUPN010000012.1 GCA_029879905.1 Nitrospira sp.
TTTTGAGGTCCTGCGCCATGACGTCACGTTTCCGCTCTATGTCGAAGTAGATGAGATCTACAATCTGGCCTGCCCGGCTTCACCGATTCACTACCAGTTCGATCCGGTACAGACCACCAAGACCAGCGTGCATGGCGCCATCAACATGTTGGGGTTGGCTAAGCGCATCAAGGCCAAGATCTTTCAGGCATCCACAAGCGAAGTGTACGGAGACCCCCAAGTCCATCCGCAACAGGAAGACTACTGGGGGCACGTCAACCCGATCGGCTTCAGGTCCTGTTATGACGAGGGTAAACGCTGTGCGGAGACGCTGTTTTTCGACTATCACCGGCAGCATCATCTGCGCATCAAGGTGGCGCGCATCTTCAATACGTACGGTCCACGCATGCATCCGAATGATGGGCGGGTTGTGTCGAATTTTATCATGCAGGCCTTGCGGGGGGAGCCGATTACGGTCTATGGAGAAGGCCGTCAGACCCGTTCGTTCTGTTATGTCGACGACTTGATCGAGGCCTTCGTGCGGCTCATGGGGACGGAGGATGAGTGCACCGGCCCAATCAATCTTGGCAATCCGGGAGAATTTACCATCAGAGAGTTGGCCGAAACCATCATCGACTTGACCGGCTCCAAATCGAAAGTCGTGTACAAGCCCTTGCCAAGCGATGACCCGAAACAGCGTTGTCCGAACATCGAGCTTGCGCGAGAACGGCTTGGGTGGGAGCCAACGGTGCCTCTGAAGCAGGGCTTAAGCAAAACCATTACATATTTTGAACAGTTCCTTGGAAAGGGTCGCCCGTGAGGGTGATATCAGGGATTGATGGGAGAGATCGGTGCGCCCTTTCCAAGAAAGAGCCGGAGGGATAACGGTTGAGGAGATGGAGTGTGTTACGTGACGCCACAGTTAAATGGCCGCTACGAGTGAGTGTGTGTGTATGACGGAAAGTGTCAAAGAACTCGTTATTGAGGCGGGCAGGAGCGAACGCCACTATTGGAAGGATCTGTGGCGATACCGCGAGCTGTTTTATTTTCTCGCCTGGCGCGATATCTTGGTGCGGTACAAGCAAACGGCTATCGGAGTCGCCTGGGCGGTGATCCGTCCGGTTTTGACGACGGTGGTTTTCGTGTTCGTTTTCGGCAAATTGGCAAAGTTGCCCTCCGATGGTGTGCCCTATCCGGTGTTGGTCTTTGCCGCACAGTTGCCCTGGCAGTTTTTTGCCAATGCCTTTGCCGATGCCGGCAACAGCCTGATCAGTAACGCCAACATGATTTCCAAAGTGTATTTTCCCCGCTTGGTCGTTCCGGCCAGCGCTGTGATCGTAGGTCTTGTGGATTTTCTGATCTCGGCGGTGATGTTGGTCGGGCTGATGATGTGGTATGGGGTAGTGCCTGATTGGCGAATTGTCACCTTACCGCTGTTTTTGGCCCTTGCGGTTGTGGCGGCTATGGGGGCCGGTCTGTGGATTGCGGCGCTGAATGTTCAATATCGTGATTTCCGCTATATTATCCCTTTTGTGGTGCAATTCGGACTCTATATCTCGCCGGTCGGTTTCAGTAGTGCCGTTGTCCCTGAACAGTGGCGGTTGCTGTATTCCATCAATCCCATGGTGGGTGTAATCGACGGATTTCGCTGGGCAATTTTGGGGGGAGAGAGCCAATTGGATTGGATCGGTATGGTACTTTCCATCATGCTGGTGCTTGTTATTGGGATCACCGGGGTTTGGTATTTCCGGAAGATGGAAAAACGTTTTGCGGATGTAATCTGATGACTGATGCGATCGTCGTCGAGAATCTGTCGAAGCAATACATCATCAGGCACCAAACGCGTGAAAAGTATACGGCGTTGCGGGATGTGTTGGCGAATGGGGCGAAGCAGTTCGTACGGAAACTGGCGCATCCTTTTGCCAAACGGGAGAACGATGCCACACGTGAAACATTTTGGGCACTCAAGGATCTCAGCTTCACCATCAAGCAAGGAGATCGGGTCGGAATCATCGGACGGAACGGCGCAGGCAAATCAACCCTGCTCAAAATTTTAAGCCGAATTACCGAGCCAAGCTCCGGCCGCATCAAGATTCGAGGTCGCGTATCCAGCTTATTGGAGGTCGGTACGGGATTTCACCCCGAGTTAACCGGGCGGGAGAATATCTTTCTGAACGGCGCCATTCTGGGAATGGGGAAAGCCGAGATCACGCGCAAGTTCGATGAAATCGTCGCTTTTGCCGAAGTCGAAAAATTTCTCGACACGCCGGTGAAACGGTACTCCAGCGGCATGTACGTCCGGCTTGCTTTCGCCGTTGCCGCGCATCTTGAGCCGGAAATTCTGATTGTGGATGAAGTCCTGGCCGTGGGCGACGCGCAGTTTCAAAAGAAATGCCTGGGCAAGATGGAAGAAGTGGGGAAAGAAGGACGAACCGTGTTGTTTGTGAGTCACAATATGGGTGTCATTTCCCAATTATGTATGACATGCGTATGGTTAGATAAAGGGCAGATAAGAGACATAGGGAGAACAGAGTCGGTGGTGAATGCCTATATGCTGAACGGACAGTCCAGTCTGAGCAGCGAAAGGGCATTCTCGGACGATCCAAAGAAGCTGGCTCAATTAAAAAGAATATCTCTGCTTGACTCGAAGGGAAATGTTGTTCAGAAGTTCGACTGTGATAGTTCGATCAATATTAAGTTGGAAATACACGTTCGCAAGCAATTGCCGGGTTTGCGAGGATATCTAGGAATTAACAAGCCAGACGGCACGCAAGTACTGATGTCAGACAGCTTCGACGCTGCAACAGGCACAGCGCTGGATAGTTTGCCAGTGGGTATGAACACAGTCGTCGTGACTATACCGCCGAGAACTTTAGGGCACGGAGAATATATGGTCCATATCGGCTTAACCAGCCGTTTGGCAGACAACTTTTATGTAGATTCGCCTGGTACCGTATGCGGCTTTACTCTGGACGACTTTACTTCGCAGCGGGGCAATCGGAGGGCTGGGTTCTTCAGCACGTTGCTGCCATGGCAGAGAATCGAGATCTGAATATCGGGTATACGGCTGTATGACGTCGGCGAATAAAAAAATTCTTGTAACTGGGGCTGATGGCTTCATTGGTTCCCACCTAACGGAGGCGCTTGTTCGCAATGGCCATGAAGTACGTGCGTTCGTATTGTACAACTCATTCAATTCCTGGGGGTGGTTGGACCATTGCGCGCCCGATGTGAGTGGAAACTTTGAGGTGTTTGCAGGGGATATACGTGATCCGTACGGTGTCAGAAAAGCAATGAATGGGTGTGACGTTGTCCTTCATCTCGCGGCGTTGATCGCTATTCCGTACTCCTATCATTCTCCGGATACATATGTGGATACGAATATAAAGGGTACGTTGAATGTTCTTCAGGCCGCTCGAGATTTGGAGGTGAAGAAAATTGTGCATACCTCGACGAGCGAGGTGTATGGTACGGCCCGCTTTGTGCCAATTACAGAAGAACATCCGCTGCAGGGACAGTCCCCCTACTCTGCGAGCAAGATAGGTGCGGATCAGATTGCCATGTCTTTCTACTGTGCCTTTAATACGCCCGTAGCTATCATTCGGCCGTTTAATACGTATGGGCCGAGGCAATCTGCGCGCGCAGTAATCCCTACTGTGATTACTCAAATCGCGTCCGGGAAAAAGGTGTTAAAGGTTGGAGCGCTACATCCTACACGTGACTTCAACTATGTGCTCGATACAGTCCAGGGTTTCATGACGGTGGCGCAATCTGATCAGACCGTCGGAGCAGTGATCAACTGCGGGAGTAATTACGAAATATCCATCGGTAATACCATCAAGCTGATTTCAGAAATTATGGGCGTAAATGTTGAGATCGAAACAGAGAAGATTCGTTTGCGCCCAGAGAAGAGTGAAGTCGAACGACTGTGGTGCGACAATACCAAAATAGAACGGCTCACGGGGTTTAAGCCGAAGACGACATTGCGTGAAGGGTTGGAGAAGACAGTTGAGTGGTTTACCAATCCAGCTAACCTGAAGCAGTACAAAGCGGATATTTACAATGTCTAAGCGGGCCGTCATTCTAGCCGGTGGAAAGGGAACACGGTTGCTTCCCTATACCGTAGTACTGCCGAAGCCGCTGATGCCGATCGGAGAGTTTCCCATCCTTGAGGTGATCGTTCGCCAGCTTGCGCAACAGGGGTTTACCCATATTACGATGGCAGTGAATCACCAGGCTGAAATTATCAGGGCCTTCTTTCGGGATGGAGCCAAATGGGGCGTGGAGATCGACTATTCGCTCGAAGACAAACCTCTGAGTACCATGGGACCGTTGCGCATTATTCAGGGTCTGCCTGATGACTTCTTGGTCATGAACGGCGATATTTTGAGCGATCTGGACTATTCAGGGTTTTTCGAGGAGCATGTCCGAGCGAGTCGCATCTTTACCATTTCAGCGCATCTGCGCGAACAGAAGGTGGACTACGGTGTGTTGGAGGTAGATGTAAATAACAAGTTAATCGGGTTCAAGGAAAAACCCCGTACTGGATACCTGGTGAGCATGGGGGTCTATATGGCAAATCGCTGTATCCTGGATTCCATTCCAGAAGGGAAGAGTTACGGCTTTGATGATCTGATGCTGGATTTGCTTGCTGCTGGAAAACCGGCTGCTGTGCGGACGTTCGATGGGTATTGGTTGGATATCGGCAGACCAGATGATTATATTCAGGCGATCGAAGAATTCGAAAAAATGAAGCCGAGGCTGCTTGGGTGAGTAAGATATTGGTTACTGGTGCGAGTGGCTTCATTGGGAGAGCACTTGCAGCCAGACTGAAGTCTGAGGGTTGGGGAGTGATAGCCCTTGACTCAACAGATGGAGACATTGCTGATCAGGAAACTCTTTCCGAACTCGACCAGGAAAACATTTCGCATACGTTTCATCTGGCAGGGAAAACCTTCGTGCCAGATAGCTGGGCCAACCCGCAGGCATTCTGTCACACCAATGTGTTGGGTACAGTCAATGTCCTTGAGCTGTGCAAGAAGAACCGTATTCCTCTGACGTATATCAGTGCCTATGTGTATGGGCATCCAGATAGTTTGCCGATCAGTGAAGACAGTGTGATCAAGCCGAACAGCCCATATGCTTTGTCTAAGAGGCTTGCCGAGGAAGCTTGCGAGTTTTATGCAAATGCATATGATCTGTCTGTGACAACAATACGACCATTCAATGTGTATGGTATTGGACAGGCTGAAAAATTTTTGATCCCTGAGATAATCAGGCAGGCGCTGGATAAGGGAGGGGAAATTGTCGTGAAGGATTTGGCGCCCAGACGGGATTATGTCTATCTGGAGGATTTGGTGGCAGCGTTGCTGGCGACGCTACGCAAAGCGGGTGGATATCGCGTCTATAACATCGGTTCCGGTATTTCGCGGAGTGTGCGAGAAATCATTGATATAATTCAAAAGATTGCGGGCACGAACAAGAAAGTGGTTAGTAGGCAGATGGTCCGCACCAACGAACTCATGGATGTATCTGCTGACATCTCAAAGGCCGGGGTCGATCTCAGCTGGCATCCGAGGTGCTCCTTTCGTGAAGGAATTGAAGATATCATCCGTTCGGAACGGGAAAAGAGGCGCGATGACTGAACGCAATGTGCCGATCAACAAGGGCAATTATTCGATGGACACGCAGGAAAGAGAGTCCTTGTTTGAACAGAGTCGTGGTGATGGATGGGAAAAGGAATATGCGGAGTACCGGCGTAATTGGTCGGAGTATCCAAAGCAACAGAAGGTATCGGACTATCCTCTGTTGGTAGACGTCGAATTATCGTCACTTTGCAACCTGCATTGTCCGATGTGCTACACCATTACCGATGAATTTAAGGAACAGGTCAATGTCACGAGGATGGACTGGGAGTTGTACAGGAAAATCATTGATGAGATCGGAGGTAAGGTTACAGCTATCCGTCTGAGCCTTCGAGGGGAAGCGACTCTGCATCCGCAATTCATTGAGGCGATCACATATGCAAAAGATCATGGCATTAAGGAGGTTTCCACGCTGACGCATGGCGGTAAATTGACGTTACCGTATTTCCGGCAAATGGTTGAGGCAGGGATCGATTGGATAACCATTTCAATTGATGGAGTGGGTAAGACGTATGAGCGCATCCGCAAGCCGCTTAAATTTGACGACGTGCTCGATAAAATTAAGGCCATCAAACGATACAAGGAAGAACATAGCCTGAGACGCCCGGTCATTAAGGTGCAGGGCATCTGGCCCGCGATTGCTGAAAGCGGCTCCGATACCTACTACAACACCTTTTCTCCTTACGCTGATCTTGTGGCGTTTAATCCGCTGATTGACTATCTGTCCAACGACACTCACATCGAATACCTCAATGAGTTTACCTGCCCCCAGCAGTACCAACGGTTGGTGATAGGGGCTGATGGGTTGGTCATGAAGTGCTCGAACGATGAAGAAAACCGTGAAGTAATCGGCGACATTAGGAAGGAAACCGTGCATCAGGTGTGGCATGGCGAGAAGATGCAGGCAGTCCGGGATATCCAATTGCAGTCTCGTGGTTTTATGGATAGCGCAGTGTGCCGTAAGTGTTATCTACCAAGAAAGACCGAGGACGAAGCCGCTCAAGTGGGTGAGCGGACGTTCATCGTGAAGAACTACGTGCATCGTATTCAGCTAATTGGAAAGTAATTTATGGAAGCAAGCGATACACTGAAGCAGCTGCTCAATGTTTTTTGGCTTCGGCCGGAAACTGCGCTTTGGCGTGAGATAGATATCAGGACTATGAGTGCTTTTGAGATGCGTTCTCCGTCTTTAGACTTGGGGTGTGGGGATGGACTTTTTTCGTTCATCCGAGCTGGAGGCGAGCTTGATGTAAGCTTTGACGCATTTCGATCCGTATCGCGGATGGACAAGTTTTTTCAGAATGTTGATGTCTTCGATTCGTACGATGAGAATCAGAGTTCGGCAGTAATTAAGCCACCGAAGTACCAAATTGACGTGGGATTTGATTGTAAAACGAATCTGCTCAAAAAAGCCGGTCAAATTGGTTTGTATGGAACACTCAAACAGGGAGATGCTAATAAGCCATTGCCATTTCCAGAAGCTTCGTTCAATAGCATATTTTCTAATATCATATATTGGCTAGACTCGCCTCAGTCTGTGATTGCAGAGATTTCCAGAGTTTTGAAACCTGGCGGAACTGCGTGCCTGATGCTGCCAAACATTACTTTCCCGCAGTTTAGCTTTTATAAACAGTTATATGTAAATGGCGGGGATGACCGTTGGAGGTTTCTTGAAATGTTGGATAGGGGCAGATTCTCCGACAACATTCGTCAAGCTAAACCTCTCGATGAATGGCAGGCAATGTTTGGGCAAGCAGGGATAAGAATTGAACGTCACCATTATCATTTGAGCAAGCTCACCATTCAGGCTTGGGATATTGGGTTGCGCCCACTGTTCCCAATTTTACTGGAGATGTCGCGTGAGTTGCCTCCCGAGAAACGTATTGTCATAAAAGCTAAGTGGACAGAGATCATGAGAACTTTTATTGAGCCTCTTTTGGAAATTGATAGGACTCTTCCAGGTAATGAAGATCCGGCATTTCACTGTTTCGAATTGCGGAAATAATATGTTCAATAACTATCGTAAAGACCGTTGCTACATTATTGCTGAGATTGGTGGCAACTTCACCACATTCGAACAAGCCGTAAACTTGATCGATGCGGCACACGGTTGTGGCGTGGATGCGGTCAAATTGCAGACGTATCGTGCCGATACGATCGCTAGCATGAAGGCTCTCTTCAACATGGAGAACACCGGTGTGGTGTCTCAATATGACCTGTTTAAGAAATATGAAGTGGATGAGGCGTTGCACCAGCAGGTGTTTCGATATGCAGAATCCAAGGGGTTGGACTGGTTTTCTACGCCTTCACATGAGACCGATGTAGTCTTGCTGGAAAAATGTGGTGTCGGCGCGCACAAAATCGGCTCGGATGATGCGGTCAACCTTCCCTTCCTTCGTTATGTTGCCCGTACGGGGAAACCCATGCTGCTTTCGACCGGCATGTGCACGTTGGAAGAAGTGCGGGAGTCTGTGGATACGATCCTAGGGGAGGGCAATGAGAAGTTGATCTTACTGCATGCCATCACCAGCTATCCGACCCATCCGGAACATGTCAATCTGTCTGCAATGCAGACGTTGATGCAGGCTTTCCCTCAACTAGACATCGGTTACTCCGACCACACGTTGTCGCCGATTGCCTCTTTATGCGCAGTGGCGATGGGCGCGCGAGTGATTGAGAAGCATTTTACCTGCGACAAAAAGGCGGCTGGCCCCGACCACATGCTTTCTGCCGATCCGGTGGAAATGAAATGGCTGGTGGAAGCTGTACGCACCTTTGAGGTCATACGCGGGTCCGGCATTAAGCACCCGGCCGAGAGCGAAAAAGTCACACGACGCAACAATCGCAAGAGCGTAGTCCTAAACCGCAGTGTGAAAGCTGGAGAACGGTTGACCGAACAAGATATCGCCGTCAAACGTCCCGGCTACGGTATCGGACCGAAGTATTTTGACCAGATCGTTGGACGGACCGTTGCCGCAGACCTGGAGAAAGATGCCGTATTGGCATGGACCGATTTGGCGTAGGTGTCATTATACAAGCCAGGATGGGATCGAGCCGTTTGCCTGGAAAAGTATTGAAGCCGATGGCTGGCAAGGTTTTGCTGGATCATGTATTAGGCAGGTTGGTTCTGCTTGAATATCCGGTAACGGTGGTGGTCGCCACCAGCCGCTTGCCGCAGGATGATGTGATTGCGCAACATTGCGAATCGAGAGGTGTCACAGTGTTCCGCGGCAGTGAATCGGATGTGCTGGACAGATATTGGCAGTGTGCCTGTGAGAATCGCTTCGAGCATGTTGTGAGACTGACCGCGGATAACCCGTTCACCGACATGGATGAGTTGCGGCGATTGATCGAGCAGCATCTGGCTCAGCGCAATGATTATACACATTCGTTCGGCAGCATGCCCCTCGGTGTAGGGGCGGAGATTTTTACGTTTGCTGCGCTGGAACAAAGTGCGCGAGAAGGGCATGCCGCCAATCATCGTGAGCACGTCAATGAGTATATCCAGGAGCGTCCTGATATGTTCAAGATTGGGATGTTGGAATCACCGGCCGCCAAGCGACGCCCGGATTTGCGCTTGACGGTTGATACCGAAGAGGATTACCAGCGCGCTTGTACCATTGCCGGATTTGCTCCGGAGCGCTGGGTAGGGACTGAAGAAGCGATTCGCCTATGTTTGCGCTTTGCATAGAAAGTTCTCATGCGCGTGGCATGGGGCACTTCTATCGTGCGTTGAATCTGGCGGATGGGTTGGCGAAAGCGGGCCTGGAGTACACGTTTTTCCTGAACGATCACACACCATCCCGGCAAATTCTGGTTGCGCGAGGCGTGCCACACAGGGTGGTGGACCTGGAAGATTTATCCGGTAACTGGGAGGCATCGCTGATACAGCAGCATGGTATCACGCTGTGGGTGAATGACCGCCTCGATACCGATGTCCGCCATGCGGAACATGTCAAGGCGGCAGGGGTCCCGCTGGTGACATTCGATGATCGGGGAACCGGGGCGGTGTTGGCGGACTTGCACGTTGCCGCGTTAGCCTTCGATCCGCAGGAGTCACTTGCAGGCGCCAGGGTGTTGCGCGGTGCAGATTATCTGATTCTGAATCCACAAATAACCGACCACACACGTGTCCGTAAACAGTGTTCCAGCATTCTGGTGACATTGGGCGGTAGTGATACCTATGGTGTAACAGTCAAGGTGGTGGAGTTACTGAAAGAGATGGGTTTGACCGCCACGGTTGTGGCGGGACCGGCATTTATGCACATGGCTCTGTTGGATGATGTGTTGACCGAGGGGTTTACAGTGAAGCGAGGCGTCCCCTCGATGGTAGAAGAATTCTATCGGCACGACCTGGCGATTACTGGCGGTGGAATTACGCCATTTGAAGCCAATGCTTCCGGCCTGCCGTGCATCGTAATCGCCAATGAATTCTTCGAGATTCCAGTCGGGATGGCCTTGGAGAAGCTGGGCGGCTCGCGCTTTGCCGGGCATCATGAAGCATTGTCACTGCCTTTGTTCAGTACTGACCTGGGGCTTGAATACATGAGTCAGGCAGGGATGCGCAATATTGGGTTGCAGGGAACACAGCGAGTGGTATCCGAACTCACAGATCTAAGGAAGGTGTGAGTAGTTCCCGTTTTCGATCAACAGACCTTCACAACACTGGGAATTCGATCAGGTCAATGTCTCGAATTTCAAATAAATCCAAACCTTCTCTAATCTAAATGAACAAAAAAGTGGTGGTGATTCACCAACCAGATTTTGCCTCCCATCTGGGGTTCTATCATCGTTTTTTGCATGCGGATTTATATATCGCACTGGATCATGTTCAATTTGTAAACGGCAGCAGTAGGGCTTGGACTCATCGCGACAAAATCAAGACGGTGCGAGGCGAAAGATGGCTCACAATCAGCGTAAAGAAGGCTCCGCGTGACACTGCGATCAACCAGATTGAGCTTTCCACAGACACAGACTGGCGGCAGGCTCATTTGAACTTGCTCGAAGAGAACTACTATAAATCGGCGTTTTACGGTGAAGTAATGCCGAAGATTGAAAACTTGTATGCCCAGCCGTTCAGTATGTTGCGCGATTTCAATATGGCTTCGATCGAGATGTTGATGGATATACTCGATCTTCGCATTCCCTGGATATGGTCAAGCAGCTTAGATCCGACTGGGTCAAAAAACGAAATGCTGGTGGACTTGTTGAGGAAAGTTTCAGCCACGCACTATCTTTCCGGGGTAGGGGCGCGCGACTATTTCAAGCCGGAACCATTCGTAAATGCGGGAATCGAGGTGCTCTGGCAAGATTTCAATCACCCTGTGTATGCGCAGCAGTTCGGTGAGTTCGTGCCATATTTGAGCACATTGGACGTGTTGTTCAATCATGGTGTTTTGTCTTCAAGAGAAATATTGAGGAGATGCGGATGAATGTCCTGGCTATTGGCGCGCATTTTGATGATGTTGAGCTTGGTTGCGGGGGTGCCCTGGCGCGACATGCAAAGCTTGGGGATAACGTTTATGTGTTCGTTGCGACGGTATCGGGGTTCGTCAATCAGTACAACCAAGAGGTGCGTTCGAATGAGACAGCTTTGGTCGAGGCACGCAATGCCATGGCGATTTTAGGAGCACAGGAATTGCTGTGTGGAAACTTCAAGACGCTGGAAGTCGAGTTTGTGGATGCATTGAACGTCGAGATTCTTAAAATCGTGCAGGACAAAAAGATTGATCTAGTCTATGCCCACTGGACGGGGGACATTCATCATGACCATCAGGCGGTCTCCAAGGCGTCCTTGCACAGTTGCCGCCATGTGCCGAGGCTGTTGATGTATCGCAGCAACTGGTATCACTCAACGCTGGAATTTCGCGGGAACTTTTATGTGGACATTACTCAATGGCTGGATGTGAAAGAGCAGGCTGTCCGTGCGCATGTGACGGAGGTGGATCGTACCGGGGAAAAATGGATCCGCTTCTTCCGAAACGAGGCGGAAAACGCCGGTCAGCGTATCGGAGTGAAATATGCCGAGGTGTTTGAAGTCGTAAAGTGGCTGGAGGGTTAACTTGGGGCTCCGTAAAAGTGTATTTCGTGGGATCGCACAAACTCTCCAATTGATTCCTTCTTAGGCAGCTTAGCATGCGTAGATCATGAGAGATCATCCGCACCTGTTGCGCGACCTGCCAGGTGGCCGGCGGCCGCTGCATGAGTCTGTGCACAGGTTTGAGCAAGTATGTCTTTAGTTCCCAACCTATCAGAGCTCCAAGCCAGGAGCTTCGTCAATGTGGAGATTCAAGCTGTCATGACTGCTTTCGTTGTCGACTGCATATGCCGGTCTGTGTCTTAGTCCACCCATTTGGCAATGGGCGATGTTCATAGAGCAAATGAGTAAGTCATCTTCAAGATTTCATATACAGCAACGTCATAAATTGTGATCAGGATATATGCCAGTCTTATACCTTCATATTGGCACCCATAAGACCGGGTCAACCTCTATTCAGACTGCATTGGTCGAAAGTTCGGAGCACCTTAAAAGCAAGAGTTACGTTTATCTGCACTTGCCCTTTGAATTGAACAGTAAACTGATGAGCGCTGAAAAGTTGGATTCGTCTTTAGTCGTACGGTTTGGCGAACAGTTGAAATTGGCGCTTGGCCAGAAGGGTGGCATACGGGAACAATGCAAATATATTTTAAGCTTCGAAGGATTTAGCGGGAACCCTGACAGTGGTTTTCTGAATACGAGTATAGTTTCGGAAATGCTCCGCGATACAACCAGAAATTTCCATGTGAAGGTCATTGTGTATCTGCGGCGCCAGGATGATTTTGTAGAGTCAATGTATACTCAAGGAATTCATCAAGGGGAATCCTTTTCGTTTGAGGAATATCTTGGTGGCTTCAATCATCCGAACGCGCTTAACTACACACGTATTCTCGATAGTTATGCCATGCACTTCGGGAAGGAAAACATGATCGTTCGCGGTTACGAAATGGCTTGTCGAGGCGATGGATTGGTCAAGGACTTTTGCAATGCAGTCGGTATAGATGCCTTACCATATGAGAAACTTTCGCATAACCGTAATCCAAGTTATTCGCGTGTCGCACTCGAAATTGCTAGAGCCACAAATCCGAAGCTTGATGGAGAGCAAAAAAAGAAGCTGCGCAGCATTCTCCAATCCAGCAGTGCAAAGGATAGAGGTGAGCCATTCAAGTTTTTCAGTTCATCTGAAAGAAAAGACTTCCTTGCGCGGTTTTCGGAAAGCAATGAGCAGATCTCAAGGCAGTATCTAAACTCTGATAGCGGGCGACTATTCCCCAAGCCTGCAGATGTGGACACTGAATATCAGTTTAAAGGGATTTTGCCTGAGGAGGTAGCTCCTATACTTGTGCACATCCTTTCACAGGAATTGCCTGTTGTGCATCCTCACGGTAATCCTGATATGTCACGTGCAAGTGGGTTAATTTTACGCAGGTTATTGTCAAAGTTTCCACGGGTTGAATCAATTGTCAAAAGAGCCATCAATGTCGTCCGTTCATGAGTTGCCCGTTGGCGACATGAAATTGTTCATGTCTTTTTCGAGCGGGTGCGGGTTGGGGGTAGAAGCTTGTGTCGATGGTGTTCCTTGTATGCTTTCTGAAGAGAGTGATTGGTGACAGAACTTAAACAATATATTAAGCAATGGCTGGTTCCACCTGGACTCTGGGAGATGCTCTCAAAAAGCAAGAGCGGGAAGATACATCGGTCATGTCGCTTGAGATCAGAAGAAATAACGCTCATGAAAAGCAATGAGGAATTGAAAGATCGTCATGTGGGATCGCGCTGCTTTGTGCTTGGGGCCGGTTCTTCTGTGAAGGAGCAGGATATCGGTAAGCTTGAGGGGGAGTTCGTCATTAGTGTGAGTAACACCTTTGTGCACCAGGAGTTCCCTCGCATCAAGCCAAGGTACCACACGTTGCCGCCACTGCTGAGGGGGCATGGTGGTTTGCATTCAGAAAAGAAATTCGTGGGTTGGTTGCAGGAGATGGAGATTGCCACTGGCGGTGCTGAGATGGTGATGCACATCGGCGACAGAGGAATGGTGGAACGGAACAGCCTCTTTAAAGGGCGGCCCATTCATTGGGTGGAATATATGCGGGAGCGGCCAGAAAGTTTCGATGGGCCTATTGACTTGGCGAGTTTGCCGCCGATTTGGTCCGTTTCAGAGTTGGCAATCACAATAGCCGTGTATCTCGGGTTCGAGAAGATATACTTGGTCGGTATCGATCATGATTGGTTCAATGGAGCGCTCGTCTATTTCTACGACCATACCAAAGAGCATGCCTTGCGTCCGAATGAAACCGACTTGAGCTTTGTGGATAGTGAATTCCAGATGCGGCGGCATGCGTACATATTCAAGAAGTACAAGTATCTGTTTTCAATGAAGGGAAACATTTACAACGCCAATGCCAATCCTCGTCACTATCTGGATGTCTTCCCGAAAGTTGATTACGACACGTTGTTTTGACGGAACAGATCGTACTTGACCAGCATGTTCAGTATTGTCAGCCGATTGGCATCAAGGATCAGCGCTTCTCGTCACCACCAAGCAAGGCTGGCTGAGTTACGCGCCGAGAATCCAACTTGCAAGATCCTGAGTACTTTTGCAGGAGATGTCCGAATGGGGGAATATGTTGCCATCCTTAACGGCGTTTGTCTCAAACAGGTTTCTTTGGGAAATTTCAGCTATGTCTCGGATAATTCGCGCCTGCTGAATGTGAGTATAGAAAACTTTTGCTCTATTGGGCCTAACGTTCAAGTAGGGCTTGCGCCACACCCCTCACGGACATTTATCTCAACGTACCCGGCCTTTTACAGCCATTCCAACGAAGGCTGCCCACTGAGATTTCGTGAGGACAAGATCTTTGATGACTCGATACCAAAAACGAGTATTGGGAACGATGTCTGGATAGGTGCGAATGTCATTATTCCAGGTGGAGTGCAAATTGGAACGGGAGCGATAGTGGCCGCTGGTTCAGTGGTCGTGAAAGATGTTCTCCCTTATTCGGTTATGGGTGGGAATCCAGCCGGCATTGTCCGATTTAGATTTTCGGATGAAGAAATTAAGATGTTGTTGGAGTCGGAATGGTGGGACTGGCCAATTGAAAAAATTCGGAGCAATGTCGAGGGGTTTGGGAACATCGAGAGATTCATGCAGATAGCTCATACATGTATGGACGAGAGGCGGACTGATTCTTGAGCGCGGCCGCTGATGGATGGCAGAAGGTGAGTCATTCAAAGAACGGTTTGTACGGCAGGCAACGCTGGGTTTCTGCAAAATCTCGGAGCCATACGTGCGAAAACCGCCGGGTCTGTTTCGAGGGAAACGCATCCTGTTTGTATGGCGTTGCCGCAGTTCATTCGCATCGAGCCACGTTCGACTAAGCGCGAGTTCCAAACACAATGGATCTTCTGTCGAGAATAGCAACGAGTGCCGCTTGGCGCTTAACACGTTGGGCGGATCGAAGGCGAGTCGGTGCTGTCGATGGAGAAATATTCCACTATGAGGACTGTCTTGCCACTATTCAGACCGTCAATAAGTTTATTACAGCCAATCGACTGTGTGATATCGGAGCGTATAAGGGCCATTGGAGCTTCGTGATGCAACAACTGAATGCCCAACTCCAGAGTGTGGTGATGTTCGAGCCGCAAGCCAAATGGATCGGCCATTTACAAGAGAGAAAGTTGGGGGGAATAAAGAAGAAAATATACCAATGCGCACTTAGCGATCGAGAACAGAAGACGAATCTCATAGGCGGCACTGCTTCCGCCTCGCTCTATGAAACGGCAGAGAGTCAGCATCATTATTTTCCGGGAAGTGCGAACCAGGAAAGTGAAATGGTGGACGTCAAGGTGCTGGATGACGTGTACGCAAAGGATAACCTCGAGTATCCGGATCTGATTAAAATGGATGTGCAGGGATATGAGTTGAATGTCTTGAGAGGGGCTCGAACTGTTCTCTCGCATGCAAGGTATCTGGTCATCGAGTTGTCCTTTCGGGAATTTTACAAGGGCCAACCGCCGCTGTGGGAATTGTGGCGATTTCTGGATGAGCAGCACTATGTCATGGTGGACCATGGCTATGAATTGCGTGCGCGTACGAGTCCATATGAATTACTGCAAGTCGATGCCATATTCATGAACACACAGTCCGAGTTGTCGTGAGGCCGAAGCACATTGTTCTGGTCGATGGTCTGTGGGTCGGTCATCATCCGACATATGTGAAGACATTTGCGAAAGTGTTGCTTGATGCCGGGTACCGGGTGAGTGTGCTGTGCCCCGCTCCGGATGAAGTGTTGTCGGAGGTAGGATATAGCTCAGTCGTAGACGAGCAGCGGTTGATCGCCTGCCAGTTTTCTGATCAAATGCCCAAGATCATTCCTTTTCTGCCGACGAGGCTGTGCAATCCTTTCATGTCGTTGGCGCGTTGGATGCGGGTGTCTCGTGCGCTGAGGGCGATACGCTCATTCAGTGGAAGACCTGACTTGGTGTTTTTTGCGTGGCTCGACAGCTATGTCACCGGATATTTGCCGGTGAGGTTTATTGGTTGGCTGTTCCCATTTTACTGGACCGGTTTGTATTTTCACCCGAGACATTGGAGAAACGCGGGAAGGAACGGCAAACCTCAACAAGGGTGGTTTGCTCTTCCCGAACAGTTTCTCGTCAAATCTAAATGGGCGTCCTCTATCGCAGTGCTCGATGCGGGTATTGTGGACGCGCTCAGGGCCGAGCTCGCTGGGAAGCCGGTTGTTGTATTGCCTGACTTTACCGATGAGGTCCTTCCGTCAGAACGCTGTGCGCTGGTCGAAGAAATTCAGTCAAAGGCGAAAGGAAGGACAATTATTGGATTGCTGGGAGGATTGGCGCGTAGAAAGGGCTTGTTAACGTTGATCCGAATAGCGAAACAATCACATGAAATGCCTTGGTGTTTTGTATTTGCCGGGGTATTGCTGGAGGAGACATTTACAAAAGAAGAACTGATAGAAGTGCGGACATTCTTCAGTACTGAAAGGGAGAATTGTTTCTTTTTTCTCAGGAAGATCCCTGATGACGCTCAATTTAACGCGGTTTTCAATGTCTGTGACGTAATCTTCGCTATGTATGAAAACTTTCCGCACAGTAGTAACCTCGTCACAAAGGCCGCCATATTCGGGAAGAATATATTGGTGAGCTGCGGAGGGTACATGGAGGAGGTTGTCCTGAAGTACGAATTGGGTGAAGCGGTCCGAGCCGGGGATGTCGAGGGGGCGATTCGCGCATTGCACGGACTTGCTGATGCAATCACTTCTATAGGACGGTGGGAGCATATGCAAGAATATGCGCGATCGCAGTCCCAGGGTGAACTTAGGAAAGCTATTCTAATGTTGGTCGAACGCTCCATGCCCGAGGTCTCCCTCAAGCAGGAAGTGTAGACCGTGGTTTCTCAAGTTGAGTCCGATCGGCTCATCCGGTTTGTAAGTGAAGCGGGCCGATACGGTCTCAGGAATTGTAGTGGCGGCGAGTCGCTAGAGTTTCAATCCTGGCTAAGGGGCGTAGCCCGTGCAGGACAGATTATAAATAGGAGGAGCCCATGAGGATCATAGTATTCGGCGGTGATGGTTTTTGTGGTTGGCCAACGGCGCTCCATCTGTCACATCTTGGTCATGATATTGTCATCGTCGACAATCTGTCCCGGCGTGACATTGACAATGAACTTGAGACGAACTCTCTGACACCTATCGCTACTCCATCCGTTCGTATCAAAGCATGGAAGGAGCTGACGGGTAAGACGATCGAGTTCGTCAACTTCAATATTGCCAAGGAGTACGATCGGTTATTGCATGTGTTTTATCATTACAAGCCTGATGCGATCGTCCATTTTGCTGAGCAAAGAGCCGCGCCGTATTCGATGAAGTCGGAACGCCAGAAACGTTACACGGTAGACAATAATTTGAATGCCACGCATAACTTGCTGTGTGCCATCGTCGATGCGAATCAGGACGTACACGTGATCCATCTTGGGACGATGGGGGTTTACGGGTATGGGACCGCAGGGATGAAAATTCCTGAAGGGTATCTCAGAGTGCAAGTTGTGAATGATGTAGGTGAAGTGTCCGAGCGAGAGATTCTGCATCCGGCAAATCCAGGCAGTATTTACCATCTCACGAAGACACAAGACCAACTGTTTTTTGCCTACTACAATAAGAATGACGGGATTCGAGTCACAGATTTGCATCAAGGTATTGTCTGGGGGACGAATACCCAGGAAACGTCCATGGATGAACGGTTGATCAATCGGTTTGACTATGACGGTGACTATGGAACGGTTCTCAATCGTTTCTTGATACAAGCTGCGGTGGGTCATCCGTTGACCGTGCATGGCACAGGTGGGCAGACTCGTGCATTCATTCACATTCAGGATACGGTGAAGTGCATCGAGCTTGCTCTAGCTAATCCACCTGAGCGAGGAAGCAGGGTCAAAATTTTGAACCAGATGACGGAAACACATCGGGTCCGCGATTTAGCAAAAATGGTGTCTGAGATGATCGGCGTTCCGGTAGAGTTCATGAAAAACCCGAGATTTGAAGCGGATGAGAATGAATTGCATGTTGATAATCGGACGTTTCTACAGATGGGCCTCAATCCCATCACCTTGAATAAGGGCTTGTTGATGGAAGTGCACGAAGTAGCGGCAAAGTATCGGCATAGATGTGATAAGGACAAAATTCCGGCTAGATCGTTATGGCGCAGATAACGGAACCGTTGGGAGATGGGTTCGATACACCGATCGCTGTTCTCACGTTCAATCGTCCTGAATTAACAGAACGGTTGCTCAACATCCTTGGGCAGATCAAGCCGCGTAGAATGCTGGTGGTGTCCGACGGGCCCCGTTCGCATGTTGCCACCGATGTTGAGCGAGTCACGGCGGTGCGTCGCCTGTTTGAAAAGCTTGACTGGGAATGCCATGTCGATCGAAATTTTGCCGAGTGCAACATGGGCAGCTTTCCCAGGAACTCTTCCGGACTGAGTTGGGTGTTTGACCAAGTGGAAGAGGCTGTTATTTTGGAAGATGATTGCGTGCCGGAACCAAGCTTTTTCCCTTTCTGCGAAGAATTATTGAGGAAATATCGAGATGATCAACGGGTGGGGCTGATTTCAGGGAACAATTTCTTGAAGCCCTCAAGGCAAAAACTTGCGGCGAGCTACTTCTTTTCAGGATATGCCACCACTTGGGGGTGGGCAAGTTGGAGACGGACCTGGCGGCAGGTGGATCTCGATATGCCGTATTGGCTCGAGTTCAGGGATAGTGGACAGCTCCGTCGTGCAGTGTATTCAGACAATGAAGATCTCTATTGGCGAAGCGTGTACGATGCCATCCATGAACGCAGGACAAAAAATGCGTGGGACTATCAATTGATGTTGACGTGTCGGCGATTCAACCTTCTGACGATCGTTCCTGCTGTCAATCTTGTCTCAAATGTGGGTTTTGGAGGCGACGCGGTACATTATAAAAATAATCGGTTTTTGGAGATCAATGTTCCGACTGGCTCTATTCCTTTCCCGCTTGTTCATCCGGCAAAAGTCGAAATGTCTCGAAAGGTGGATTATCAAATCTATCGACGACGGTTTAATGAACAGTTGCACTTTAGAGCTGCAAAAAAAATTCCGGGACTCTTCCAGTTAGTAAAAAAGTGGATCTAGTTTTAGTTATACGCACATATATTTATCGTAGAAGCGGGATGATGTTCTCAGAGGTGCATTGAGTGCGCCACCACGCAATTATGTTTTTGAAATAGTGGGTTGGAGTTGTGTGCTACATGTTGCTATCTGTGGTTGAGTGATGGATCTGACAAATCACAGTGACGACGACCATGCGTGTTGCATTCCATCTTCCCAGACCGACTGCGCTGCACCTTCACTCATTTCTGTGGTGGTTGCAACCTTTAATGCCGACAAAACGTTGGGCCGATGCATTGATAGCGTTGCCCGCCAAAGCTACCCGCATAAAGAGCTGATCGTCATCGACGGAGGGTCGAGCGATGGGACGGTCGAGACCCTCAA
Organism: Nitrospira sp.; assembly: GCA_029879905.1. Lineage (GTDB taxonomy): Bacteria > Nitrospirota > Nitrospiria > Nitrospirales > Nitrospiraceae > Nitrospira_D. The sequence goes on from JAOUPN010000012.1 coordinate 19,696, forward strand.
GGCGAATGCCGACAAGATTGCCTATTGGATTTCTGAGCCTGATCGAGGGATTTACCATGCGTGGAATAAGGCCCTGGTACAGGCGCATGGCGATTGGATTTGCTTCCTTGGCGCCGACGACTATTTGTGGGACAGCCGTGTTCTCGAAGAGATGGCTCCCCACCTGTCGCAGGCGTTATCTGAAACGCGTGTGGTGTACGGGCAAGTTGCGTTGGTGAATGAGTCGGGCACGGAATTAGATAGATTCGGTAAACCGTGGCTGGAGATTCGGCACTCCTTTATGACGGGAAAGGCACTGAATATTCACCAGGCGATGTTTCATCATCGGTCTCTATTCAAAGTCCGTGGGAAGTTTGATGAGTCCTTTCGTATCGCCGGTGATTACGATCTGTTGCTGCGTGAGTTGCGGGACGGTCAGGCTGTTTTCGTGCCATGTCTGGTGACCGCTATGCAGCACGGCGGTATCAGTTCAAACCCTGCCAGCAAGATGAACACGATTCGGGAGATTATGAAAGCCATGCGGAATAATGGATTGAAACCGCCGATGAGCCTGCATGCAGCCTGGATCAGGGCGGTGGCTCATGCCTGGTTGTACCGCATAGCCGGTAAAGGGGTCAGCGGTGGTGTTGCGGATGGCTATCGATCCTTGACGGGGAAAACCCGTTTGTGGACCTCAACAGGGAAATAATAGGGCTCTGACCCACGTGTGTCATGAAAATCGCGATGATTACGGGGTCCTACCCACCAAACGTGTGTGGGGCAGGGGATTATACGGAACGTCTGGTCAACTCGCTGGAGCAGCGAGGCCTTTCGGTTGAAGTCATCACCGGTGGTAGGTGGGGATTGAGCGATGCGCCCGCTGTCTTAAAACGGATTAAGGTCTGTGGTGCGGATATCACTCACATACAATATCCGACAGTCGGATATGGGCGACAACTTGGGCCTCAACTGATCGGATTGGCGATGAGAGGCGTTGTGACGATACACGAAGCCAGTCAGACACATGTCTTGAGGCGGCTCTCTCTTTTTCCACTACTCTCCAGCCGGCATATCGTGTTCACGAATTCCTATGAGCGGGACTATGTGAGCGGCATTGCGCCATGGGTGCGGGATCGTTCAAGCGTGATTCCGATCGGCAGCAATATTGCTCAAGGCAAGGCGGGTGATGAGAGAGGACTCAATGAAGTCATCTATTTCGGTCTGATCAGGCCCGCCAAAGGGTTGGAAGAGGTAGTGGATTTAGCTGCGATGATCAAACAACGAGCGCTGGGAATGACGGTTCGAATTGTCGGGTTGTCTCTCAAGGAGCATGAGAGTTATCTCGATGGGCTTCGCCGCAAGGCCGCTGATCTTCCCATGGTGTGGGAACTTGGTTTGTCCGATCAAGAAACTGCGGATCGGATCGCGACGGCGTCGATTGCCTATGTGCCTTTTCCTGACGGGGCATCGGAGCGTCGAGGATCGTTGCTTGCTTTGCTGGCCAATGGTGTTGTCACTGTGACGACACGAGGTGCCCATACGCCGCAGGTTCTCGATCAAGTGGTCGAGTTCGCGGATTCTCCGGAGCAGGCGCTCTCGATTATTGAATCGGTAAGGAAAGACGGTTTACGTCGAATGGCCCTATCTGAGCGGAGTGTGCAGTATGCCGGTGCGTTTTCTTGGCCTGACATCGCGGACCGGCATATCCAGCTGTACCGATCGATTCTTGTTCAACGTCATGCCGGAAGCGCATGAGTCGGCCGCTCGTTGTCGTGTCGGTGGTCAGCCACGGCCAAGGTGAGTTAGTTCGGGATTTATTGACGGACATTGCTGCTCGATGCAAAGGCAACATTCGCGTTGTACTGACGATAAACATACCGGAAGAGCTGCCGTTCGATAGCAACGCAAATGCGTTCCCGATTGAGGTTATTCGCAACGAGCGGCCGAAAGGTTTTGGGGCCAATCATAATCAGGCATTTCGGTGGGTGTCCGGTGATTACTTTTGTGTGGTTAATCCTGATATCCGGCTGCATGACGATCCTTTTGAGGTGCTGATTCGTTGCCTTCAAGAGACTCGTTCGTCTTTGGCTGTTCCCGTGGTGATCAATCAGGATGGTGAACTTGAAGACAGCGTCAGGCCGTTTCCTACGCCGGTACACATTGTACAGAAGGTATTTGGATTTAAAGGGGCAGGTCAATACGCCCCGTCGGATCGTCCATTGCATCCGGACTGGGCTGCCGGCATGTTCATGCTATTCGAGTCGGCCGCTTTTCAGGAACTCGGTGGGTTTGATGAGCGGTTCTTTCTCTACTACGAGGATGTGGATATTTGTGCGCGATTGCGCCTCTCTGGCCGTGAGATCACTCTCTGTTCCGGTGCCAAGGTGGTCCATGCCGCTCGTCGTGAGAGCCATCGGAACCTGACCTATTTACAATGGCATATGGCAAGTATGCTGCGGTTTTTCTGCTCTCCTGTATTTGCCCAGTTGGCATCCCAAGGCCTATTGGCGCGGCGTGGGACGAACTGAATCACAATGAAACATCTTCAATGCTCCTGCGAGTGAAGTGAGCAGCTGTGGCCGATCTTGTGCTTGTCACGGGAGCGAATGGGTTTGTCGGATCGGCGTTGTGCCGTCGATGCCAGGACGCGGGGATACCGGTTCGGGCGGCCGTGCTCGGCCAATCGAGTATTTCCGGAATGTGGTGGATGGGGGCAGGATGCAGACGCAAATATGATATGCATATTGGCAACATGATTGACAATATGCATAAGCGTGTTTAGCCTACCATTTATATGATTCCTCGTGAAGTAGAGGGGCCGCTCCGGAGGCTCTTGCAAGGGTTTCCTGTCGTAACGGTCACCGGACCGCGCCAATCGGGCAAAACAACTTTGGCGAAAGCGGTCTTTGCCGGGAAACCGTATCTTTCGCTGGAAGATCCGGATGTGCGCCGGTTGGCGCTTGACGACACGCGCGCGTTTCTGGATCGCCTGTCCGATGGAGCCGTACTCGATGAAGTGCAGCGTGCGCCGGAGCTGTTTTCCTATCTGCAGACGCGGGTTGATGCGGATGGCCGCATGGGACTGTTTGTGCTGACAGGGTCGCAGCATTTCGGCCTGATGTCCAAGGTGACGCAGTCGCTGGCCGGTCGAACCGCATTCCTTGAGTTGCTGCCGTTCTCTCTACACGAATTGGAACAGGCCGATGTTGGCCCATCAGGTCTTGATGCGATGTTGTTTGCCGGCGGCTATCCGGCCTTGTATGACAGGCGCTTGTCTCCTCGCGAATGGTTTCCCGCCTATGTGACGGCGTATGTGGAGCGTGATGTCCGCCAGCTGCTGAAGGTGCAAGAGCTGGAGACGTTCCAGCGTTTCGTACGGCTCTGTGCCGGCCGCAGCGGGCAGATTTTGAACCTTTCCTCGCTGGCAACAGATTGCGGTATTACCCACAATACAGCTCGCGCCTGGATCTCGGTTCTTGAAACGAGCTACATTCTATTTCAACTGCGTCCGCATCATGCGAACTTCAGCAAGCGTCTGGTCAAATCCCCCAAGATCTATTTTTACGATACAGGTCTGTTGTGCTGGTTGCTGGGGATTCAAGAGGCAGCGCAGTTGGCGACCCACCCCCTGCGGGGGAATATCTTCGAAACCTTTGTCGTATCTGAGTTGGCCAAAACCCGACTCAATCGAGGAGAGCCGGCAACATTCCATTTTTGGCGCGATAGCAACGGTAACGAGGTGGATGTCATTGTCGATGACGGAATGAAACTGATGCCGATCGAGATCAAGTCGGGACAGACCCTCAATCGGGATTTTTTTGCGGGTCTGGAGCGGTGGATGAATCTGGCAGGTGATCGAGCGGCTGTTCCAACGCTCATATATGGCGGTGCCGACAATCACGTGCACAAGGGCATCAATGTCTTTGCTTGGAAGGCAATAGGAAAGGCGCTGCATCCTGTGAGAGCCACAAGACATTGAAGGTGAATCCAAGAGCCTGAAGAGTCATGTGTGGCATACCTGGGTATCAGAGTTGCTTGCCATGGCTGATGTAGTGCTTGTCACAGGCGCAAACGGGTTTGTCGGATCGGCGTTGTGCCGTCGATTGCAGGATGAGGGGCTGTCTGTTCGGGCGGCTGTGCGCGATCGATCGAACATTCCATTGAACGGTCAGGTTCAGGGCAGCGGTGATGAATGGGTCGTACTGCATGATCAATCCTCGGAGGGTGACATACAACAAGCCCTACATGGCGTACAGACGGTCGTCCATCTTGCGGCGCGTGTTCACGTCATGGTCGACCACGCCACAGATCCGCTTCTTGAGTTTCGGCACGCCAATCGGGATTGGACTGAGCGGATTGCGCGGATGGCTGCTCAAGAGGGTGTTCGCCGGTTTGTCTACATGAGCTCCATCAAAGTGAACGGTGAGGAGACTCACGCGCCCTTTACGGAAGACAATGTCCCCAATCCCCGGGATCCATATGGAATTTCTAAGTGGGAAGCGGAACAGGCATTGGCGACCCTGTCGGAAAAGACAGGGCTTGAGTCTGTAGTACTGCGTCCTCCGCTTGTCTATGGCCCCGGTGTGAGGGGAAATTTTTTGCAACTGCTCAATGTCGTGCGCAAGGGAATTCCACTGCCGTTGGACTCGGTTGATAACCGGCGCAGCCTGATTTACCGGGAGAATTTGGTCGATGCGCTGATTCATTGTGTTCAGGATCGACGCGCAGCCGGTCGGACCTACTTGGTCAGTGATGGAGAGGATCTGTCTACCGCGGAATTGATTAGAAGACTCGCCAAGTCTTTGAAGAAAGATCCCCCACTGTGGCCGCTGCCTCTGTGGGTGCTTCGAGTGATTGGGAAGTTTGCAGGCAAGACGGCTATGATTGATCGGCTTTTGGGATCGCTCCAGATTGATTCCTCGAGGATCAGGCGGGAGTTGGACTGGCATCCTCCCTATTCAGTCGATCGCGGGATCGAAGAAACAGCGTCGTGGTTTCTTCGCGGATTCGGAGCTGCTCGCCGTTCGTGAATGATATGTATGGACTCCGGTCTGCGGGGTTTGAGGTCTGTTTGTTGACGGGCAGATTCCGATTCCACATAATGCGATGAGTGTCATCCGTGGGAGAATCGGAAGGGTGCGGTTATGAGCGATAATGTTGGTGATGAACTCAGCTCCATATGCCGGCGGTATGGCATCGACAGTCTCTATGTTTTTGGAAGCCGAGCTTCCGAAATTGCACAGGCTGTCCATAAAGGGCGATCGTTGACTGATTCAACTAGCTCTGACGTTGATATCGGGGTGTTGCCCGGTCTGGGTACTTCACTTGGTCCGCTCGCCAAAGTTCGGTTGATGGCCGAATTGGAAGACCTTCTCGGCATCGGCCGAGTCGATCTTGTCAGCTTGGCAGAAGCGGCGCCATTTTTGGCTCTTGAGATTGTTCGTGGCGAGTTGTTGTATGAGGCTGATCCCGATCGAACCGCGGAGTATGAGCTGTTTGTGCTGCGCCGGGCGGCGGATTTGGCACCCTTTGAACGGGAACGGGTGCGAGATGTCCTTGCTGGGTTAGTCACGTGACACGTTCACAGGTGCGCGCAACCATCGTCGCCGATCGAGTCATGTGGGTGCGGCGGATGCTGGAGGGGCTGCGGTCTCTCCCCGACGACAACGTAGACTCCTTTCTGAGTGACCCTCGAACCATTGCCGCGGCTGAGTCGTATGTGCGGAGAGGGCTTGAATCGCTGCTCGACCTTGGCCGACATATCCTGGCCAAGGGCGTTGGCCGTGCTGTGGTGGAATATAAAGATATTGCTCTTCAACTTCGAGAGGTCGGTGCCTTGGGTGAGCGGGAAGCCGGTCTTCTTCGTGATATGGCGGGGTATCGAAATCGTCTGGTTCATTTCTACAGCGAAGTCACTCCCGAAGAACTCTTTCACATTCGATCGTCTCGACTGGTTGATATTGAAGATGTGCTGTCGGGGCTTCTGCGTTGGCTTCAGGCTCATCCAGAACTGATAGATCGACCATAGCTGGGATTTTCGCCTTTGGTGCTTTCAGGGAATATTGGTTGATAGGCTTACGCCCCCATCCGCAGCCGCGATTATAGATCTTCCATCATGGAATCGTTGTCCTCCCATGCATACGTGGCTCCGGCCGCTTCATTCGCCGTCACGTGGATCGTCATCGCCTGGTTGCTTCGCAGTTTCTCCGATCGGATTCTCGATCATCCCAACGAGCGTTCGTTGCATCAGCGGCCTGTTCCGCGGACCGGAGGGATCGGTGTCGTAGCCGGTATTGCCGTGGGGGCATTCTTGATCTCGCCGACAGACTGGTGGCCCTTGTGGTTGGGGGCTGCGGTCCTTGTCGGCATTTCATTTCTTGAAGACCTTGTGGGGCTTCCCATCTGGGGACGTCTGATCGCACATTTCCTGGCAGCAGGAGCCTTGACCATTGGATTGATGGTTCATGGTCTTGCATGGGGATGGGCGGTTCTGGTCATCGTACCGGTGGTGTGGATGATCAATCTCTATAACTTTATGGATGGGATGGACGGCTTGGCCGGCGGGATGGCGGTGTTTGGCTTCGGATTTCTCGCGATTCTCTCATGGATAGGGGGCAATCTACCGCTGATGCTGGTTACTGTGTCGGTTACTGCTGCTGCCGGGGCGTTTCTCATGTTCAATACGCACCCTGCCCGCATTTTTCTGGGTGACGCCGGTTCGACGACCTTGGGGTTTCTTGCCGCAGGGCTGGGGCTGATCGGCTGGCAAAACGGAACCTGGTCATTGGGTGTTCCTCTGTTGGTCTTTTCACCGTTCATCGTCGATGCATCGGTTACTCTGACAAGACGAATGGTGCGCGGGGAAAAGTTCTGGCAGGCTCACCGGTCGCATTATTACCAACGGTTGGCGCTGGCCGGTTGGGGGCATCGAAAGACGGCGTTGGCTGAATATACTCTGATGATGTTATGCGGTATAGGCGCGTTTGCGTTTCAGCAGGCGTCAGAGGGGGGACGGCTCTTGATCGTGGGCGTTGTAGCGCTAGTATTTCTCGGATTGGCCAGGTCTGTCTCGATGATCGAGCACCGGATTGTCGGACAGGGAGTACTTGATGGGCATCGGCAATGATAGCCTGCGAACCGGTGTCGAGAGTTAGGTTGACCTTGTGACGAGGTGTATATGCCATGAGTCGGTGGAGTGCCACAGGCTACCGGCAGTGGCTTTCTGTGGAGGTAGGTGAAGGTGAGCGATAAGAGGGATCTGTTGCGCCGTGCCGTTCAGTTGCGCGATGACGGCCGACTTTTTCGGAGAGGCGATGCGGAGCTGGAGGATGTGTTCAAGGGGAGTATCGACCGGTTCTGTGACATTGCTGTGGCGTTACATAACAAGCATCGGGTATTGGATGTGGGTGCTGGGCACGGCCTCCTTCTTTCATTACTCCATGAACTCGGGCATGAGTGTCATGCGCTCGATGTCCTCCATCAACCATCTGCTCATCCTGATACGTACGGAAAGAATATTATGTTTCAACCGTGCAACGTCGAGGTTGATTCTATCCCTTATCCGGACGAATCGTT
>JAOUPN010000121.1 GCA_029879905.1 Nitrospira sp.
TCCATGACGCGGTTATAGAGCCGTCGAGATGTGTCGTGCATATGGTCAGGAGCGGCACGAGACACCTGTGGCAACAAGAGAGACAGCAGGACTATACAGAGTCCGATCGTGACACGTGGCATGAGCATGGGCGCGCCTCCATAAACCGAACCGCAAAGACGTCTCCGAGCCCACGCAATCGTTGTGCCATGGAGGAATCCTGTGACGGTTTCGACATTCTTGGGGAAACAGCCTGTTTGAGATGCTGGAATCTAGGGAAATTAGGACCTCCAGCCGGAAAGCGCCGACAAGCAAACAGAATTGTACGGGGGCGTGTCGTTTTAGCAAAGGGCGACTGTTCGTTCGTGGTCGTTCTTTTACTTGCCGGTATGCCTGAGCATCAGGCGGTCGTGCGTGAGTCCCGAGGATGAGCTGAGAAGAAGGCCGGAGGAATATACCCGTGCGGCACATGACAAGGGAGTGCGTACGGTGCGCCGCCGTGGTCCGTTTATGATGAGTTTGAAAGAAGTGCGGAGGGGGGAGGAATGTTCGGAATGAAAAACTGAAAGGAGTTCCCGCCCTGTTGCTTCGCGCGATACATCGCCGTATCCGCATGCCGTAAGAGGTCGTCGATTTCCTGGTCGTCGGTCGGATAGATGGTGATGCCGATGCTGACCCCGATCGATGCGTGATGAGATCCGAGGTGGAACGGCTCGGCCAGCGACTTGGTAATGCGTTCCGCGATCCGAGTGATATCATCTTCGTGCGAGAATCCCTCCAAAATAATTGTGAATTCATCGCCTCCCATGCGGGCGACCGTATCGACTTCACGTACACATTCTTTTAGGCGATCAGCGACGCCTTTCAGGATCTTGTCTCCGGCTTCGTGGCCTAACGTGTCGTTCACCGGTTTGAATCGATCAAGGTCCAGCAACATGAGCCCCATCGGTTGGTGCAGTCGCTTGCTTCTCGCCATGGCATGGATAAGCCGATCTCGGAACAGCGTGCGATTCACCAGGCCGGTGAGTTGATCGTACTGTGCAAGATAGGTCAGGCGTTCTTCGGCGCGTTTCCGTTCGATGGCATAACGAATGGAGCGCGCCAATAATTCCGGTTGCCCTTGCCCCTTCACAAGATAATCCTGCGCTCCATGTTGGACCGCTTGTACCGCAAGCGCCTGATCGCTATACCCACTGAGCACGATAATAGGAATGGTCGGGTTGGTCGCCTGTATTTGCCCGAGCGTCGAAATCCCATGTCCGTCGGGAAGGGAAAGATCAAGAAGGATGGCGTCGAATCGCTCCCGCACAAGATAATTGAAGGCGTCGGTCAGACGTGTGACGTGTGTGACGTCAAATTGCTCAATGCCCCATTCGGCCAAGATGTCTTGGGTCAAATGAGCATCGGTATCGTTGTCTTCAACCAGCAGAATCTTTAGCATCGTCATCAGGTCATGACATCAGTCGCCCTCAAATAGGGGGCGGGACAATCATATCGTACATCCATGGGACAGAGTATAACTTAAGTGGCTGTTTCAACAAGAGAATGTGCGAATTGAGATCTGTCCGCCGACAGTGAGTTCGGCCGGTCAAATGGCCTCATGGGTGATGAGCATACCTGAGGCTGTTGCGTGGGGCGGTGAATCCTCACGGCGTACGCCTACTGTCCAGAATCTCTTCTCCTGCGAAGGCAGACGGCCAGGGCTTCCTGTAGAGGTGGGTGACGGTTTCAGGAGAACTATCGGAGGCGTCTTATGGGAGAGGATGTCGGAGTGACCTGTCGAGTCAAGAACCCTTTAGAATGAGGTCTCTTCCATTGGGATAAGTTCCGATCGGCAATTGCTCGGTGCCTATCGCCGCCTCACAGGCATAGCCTGGTTCGAAGGGCCAGAGCAAGGAGCGTCCGGCAAAATGTCCTCGTACGTGAATGTAGCGAAACGTGACGCCTAAGCGGACGGCATCTTCCTTCACCTTTGTGACACATCCGTTTGATGTATAGGCTCGGCGAGCGATGAGTGTGGGAGCCCCTGATGGGTTGGAAAACATGACAAACTCACTGGCGCAGCCGGTCATGAGGCATAACACAATAAGAAGACAGGCGGTTGTCCGAACGTGCGTGCTGATGTGCATAGTCAACTCGTTCCCAGTGTCCGCATGCCGATCACACAAGGTGCGTAGTGAAATGCAAAACTTCAATCAGTATAGCACTAAGTTCGTCAGGATGGTGTCATGTTGTGCTTTGTCATCCCTGCCGGGATGTCAGGCATAGGCCCACCAGAAATATCGGGAGGGCTCACACGCATCGTTTTGCTAAGGCTACCGGGGAGTATACGCCAGTCACCCCTCGAAACTTCAACTAGTCCTCCGAGCTTTCTTCGATGAGATTCACCTGGGGCAAGAGTTCACGGTCTGGGATCTCGATATGGGAGGGGGATCAAACGGGCTAATTCGAGAAAATCGGCGACGGAGAGAGCTTCCGCACGGGTGGTCAAAGAACGCGCAAGATGACGAAGGGCTTGGAGTACGGTGTCCTGCTGGTATCCTTCATCCTTCAGCGAATTCACCAATGTTTTGCGTCGATGGGCAAAGGCGGCTTTGACCAACGAGGCAAACCCCGGTTCTTCTTGAGGGGTCAGTGTTCGTTGTGTCTTTGGCTGCAGCCGGACAACCGCCGAGCTGACTTCCGGGCGAGGGCGGAAGCAATTGGGCGACACCTTGAAGACTTTGGTGATATCCGCGGCATATTGCGCCATCACCGACAGCATGCCGTAGTCCGGCGTGGCCGGGTTCGCAATAAGACGGTTTGCCACTTCATCCTGAAGCATCAGCACCATTCGCGAGAAACGATGGTGGTGATCCAATAACCGAAAGAGGATCGGTGTAGAGATGTAGTACGGAAGATTGGCCACGACTACCGTGCCCTGTGAGAGGTTCTCAATGGGGTATCGGAGCGCGTCATCCAGGACGAGCGTAAGGTTCGGCGAATGTGCCTGCTCTTGTGACACGTACGAATGGAGCCGTGGGTCGATTTCAACTGCGGTCACATGGCCGGCGGATCGGCACAGTGCTGCGGTAAGAATGCCACGCCCTGGGCCGATTTCCAGCACGGAGTCATCAGGGCCCAATGCGGCAGCGGTTACGATCTTGCGAACGATGTTGGGGTCGACGAGGAAATTCTGCCCGAGGCGTTTGACGGCGGCAGGAGGGCTGGCGTGGTCCACCCCTCAACTCCCGGGGTGAGCAGCTTGAGCGAGTTGTTTGGCCAGGGTCGTCAGCGGAGTCCGATAGCAGTCCACCAAATCGGTAAATTCTTCGAGTAAGTCGTTCGTAAAGGATGGGCCCGGCTGGATTCCTGCAAATTTCTTCCCCGCTTCTTGTCCCACGGCATCCGTCAGGAGCGCAACGGTTTTTATCCTCCATTTGGCCACTCGTTCAGCCCCTGCCACCGTATTGAGGTCTTGTGTGGTTTGTTTCAGGAGTGCATCCAATTCGGCGATCTGTTGTCGTACGACGGCGAGGCCTTGAGTGGAATCGTGTGTCATGCTGAATGTTTCTTTCTCCGGCGTGGTTGATCGGGTATCCGGCTTTGAGTAATCCTTGCAGCCAGTTTGACGGCTTCGAGTAGACTGCCGGGATCGGCAACACCTTTCCCTACAATATCAAAAGCGGTTCCATGATCCACCGATGTTCGGATAATCGGCAATCCGACGGTCAAATTCACACATGTGCCGAAGGCCATGAGTTTCAACGGGATTAAGCCTTGATCATGATAGAGGGCTACGACCCCGTCGTATTGCCCCTTCGCCGCCTTGCCGAACAGGGTGTCGGCAGGCAACGGGTCACTGGCGAGTATGCCTTGGGCCTGTGCTCTTCGCGATGCGGGAAGAATCACACGGGCTTCTTCGTTCCCGAACAGGCCGTGTTCGCCGGCATGAGGGTTCAATGCCGCAACGCCGATTCTGGGGCGATGAATTCCAAAAAGTTGAGTCAATGCGAGGTGCGCAAGCTTGATGCCCTTTTCGATTTTGGCTTGAGTGAGGAGGGCGGGAACCTTTTTGACCGCAACATGGGTCGTGACGAACATGATGCGTAAGGGTCCGCCGACGATCATCATGCCGGACTCTTTTGCGCAGGTCAGATCCGCCAGTAATTCCGTATGGCCAGGATAACGACATCCTGCCAGGTTGATGGCCTCTTTGTTGATCGGGGCAGTCACGATGCCATCGATGCAGCCCAGCTGAGCCAGCTCGACGCCTTTTTTAATGAAGGCGACGGAAGCCATACCGGTTTCCCTCGCGGCAACACCCGGTCTGAATTTCCCCAGCGGAGTATCCAGCGGGTCGAGTACGGCGATCACCCCTTCGCGTTTCGGCGGCGGAGTATGGCCGTTGACATCCCAGGCTTTCAGCTTGAGCTTGAGGGATGTCATCGTCCGTTCCATCACGGGGAGCGAGCCGATCACGATCGGCTCGCACAGCTGTCTCAACTTTTTATCGGCGACGGCTTTTGCCACTACTTCTGGTCCGATTCCTGCCGGATCTCCCATCGTAATGCCTAGGAGAGGACGATGTGCGGACGCTTTTTGTGGGACGATGTTTTTCATAGACGATATCGCTTATTGACCAAACGCAAGATACAGCGTGTATCCGATATACAGCAGCACCCCGGTGCTCAAGAGCCAGGCTCGCCAATACCCCCCGATAAAAATCTGGAGCAGATAAAACATGACCGCTTGGACGGCCAGCACCATGGTCGAGCTGGCGGACGACGTCAGAACCCAATCCGTTCCCAGCAAGCCGACGGAGACGGGAATGGTTCCTTGAAACACCATCGCACCCGTGACATTGGCGACGGCCAGGCGGTCTTTCTTACGGTACAGCCAGAGGAAACTGTTGGACATCTCCGGAAGTTCTGTCGCCAATGGCGCAATGAGCAGCGCCAGGAGGAGCGGCGACACATCAAACATACCCGCCATCGACTCTGCTGCGGTGACGAACAGATGTGCGCCAAGGATCAATCCCGCCAGTCCTGCCGATACTTGCAGACCGACCATCAGATAAGGAGGGGTCGATTTCGATTTGGCAAAAATGAGCGGCTCCAACTGGCTGCTCCCGCCTCCATCGTCAGGCGTGCTGAGTTTCTTCTTTATGTAATAGATGTACAGGCCGATCAGAATGATCGCCGCGATGAGATGGATGAGACGGTTCGGGTTATGAATGCAGCCCAGGGCGATAAAGTACCCGATGGTAAAAAATACCAGATCGGTCACGACGTCACCGTAGTTCAGCTGGAACTTGGCCTCGCGCTTCCCGGCTCTGGCATAGAGCAGCAGCAAGAGGGCAAGGAGCGGCAGGACCAGCGTACTGAGCATGAAGGGAGCGCCGAGAATCGCACCGAGTCCGACGTCGATTTCATCTTGGCTGTCACCGAAGAAAATGGCGATAATCGGGATGGATGTTTCCGGCAACGTTGTGCCGAGTGCTGCCAAGATACTGCCGACGGCGGTCTCCGAAATACCCAGCCTTTTCCCGACCCATTCAATTCCATTGGTAAAAAGTGCGCATCCACCGAGTGTCACGGCGACGGAGACGATAAATAGCAGGGTATACAATAGGCCGTTCACGAACGACCTCGCAACGTATGACCGGCAGGGGCAACGGTCGGTGGTACAGCCACGTTCTGCATCTTACTGTGTTCTCCTTCTCTCGCGTTCCGTGCAATACATGCGCAAGGCCTTTTCCATGATGGTCTTGAGGGGAATGCCGGTTCGGTCGGCAATCGTCTTACAGTCGGCATATTCCGGGGCCGCCTTCTCTGTCCCTGAGCCGAGCGTTGCGACTTTCATTCTGACCGTGCCACCGTGGACTTTGACGGTGATAAACCGTCGAGGAAGAATATGTCTGGGCACTTCGTGAGTACGTATACCCAGAGCCGTCGTTTCGTGGAACAGCACGTCGAGTATGGCATCGGTCCGCTCACAAGGCGCAAGACAGGTAAGAATCACACCGGGCCGGCTTCGCTTCATGACGGCGGGGATCAGCGCAACATCTACGGCTCCGGCGTGAAACAGCCGATCCATCACATGCTCATAGGCCTGCGGGGTCAAATCGTCCAGATTCGTTTCGATCTGCATGATCCGATCGGTCGGAAGTTCTTGGTGAACGGGTGATTCTGAGAGGAATACCCGCAAGGCGTTCGGCCAACCTTCCGGATCCAGATCACCGGCCCCGTATCCGACGGCAGCTGTTTTCATGATCGGAGCAGGTCCGAATTCCGACGCCAAGGTTTTGATCAACGCCATACCGGTCGGTGTTGAGAGTTCGCAACGAGGGCCCTCGGAATACACCGGGATTCCGGTCGCCAATGCGGCGACGGCCGGTCCCGGAACCGGCAACAATCCATGTGAGGTCTGGATCGTCCCTGCGCCGACGTTGATGGGTGATGCCGTGATTCGCGTGACATCCAAAAGGTGACACCCCAGAACGCCGCCGACTACATCGATAAAGGAATCTATCACTCCGACTTCGTGAAAGTGAACGTCCTGTGCCGCTACGCGATGTGCGACGCTTTCGGCATCGGCCAATCGGTCGAAGACCTCCTGGCTTTTCTTCTTCACAGGTGCGGGCAAGGTGCTTCGAGTGAGAATACGGCGAATTCGTGACAGGGGCAGCGGTCGTTCGAACCCACGCCGGATGATCACGTCGACTTTCGTTGCGTGAAGAGCGCCACGCTGTACGTTACGCTGCCGTAGATGGTATCCTTTGAGCTGAAGGCGCTTGAGTCCGTTGACCAATTGAGTCCATGGTGTTCCGGCATCGACCAGCGCGCCCAACACCATGTCTCCGCTGATTCCGGAATAACAATCGAAATGGAGATGCCGTCCCACAGGTCTCCTCACAGATGAATGACGGAACATATTACCCAAGGTACCGGCTTACCGGCAATCGTTTGCGCTGGTCCTTTCCACTGGTTCATTGACACACGGAAAAACCTATGTTATCCGACAAAAAGGATAGGTGATGACTTTATGGATCTTTTCGATATGATGAAAGCCCGATTGACCGATATTGCCGTACAACCTAGGTCGTCATTCCCATTTCATGTCCGGGCCATGAGGAACAGCCGAGTGCTTGTTGTGTGTCTCGTCGTTCTGACGTTATGCGTCGGCGCCGTTCTCCCTGTTGAAACCGAGGCCAGGAAAAAATCTCGCGGAGGCCCGCGCCCCCAACCGCAACTGAGAATCATTGATTTGAACGTCGATCCCAATCCCTTTGAGGTGAGTAACGGCCCGCTTCAGTTTAACGTCACCGTCCAACTTCCGAAGAAATTAGACGACGGGACTATTTTGGAAGTGACCTCCCTCATTAGTTCGCCCTCGAAGACCTCGCTTCGCTTTTTAACATATCGTCAGCCGGTAGAGGTCGTGATGTCCGAAGCCGATTCGACAGACAGCCCGAACCTATCCGTCGAACTGTCCTGGGACGGGCAAGACCATCGAAAACAACCTGCCGGCCCAGGAACCTACTCCTATGAAGTACGGACCAAATTGCTTGCCAACGGAGAAAAAGGTCTGCGTACGATCATGGTGGCTTGGCCCAAACGGGGCACAGTGGAAGTGAAGTCGCCAAGAGAAGAAATACAGAATGAGGCGTCAGATTGATGACACGTGTTCCGCTGTCCCTTACTCCTCATCCTTCACCCCTAACATATTGATCCGGTGAGCAAGGCAACCGGCTCCGAATCCGTTGTCGATGTTCATGACGCCGACGCCGGCCGCACAGGAGTTCAACATCGTCAGCAATGCCGATAACCCGCCGAAACTGGCCCCATATCCACGGCTGGTCGGTACTGCGATCACCGGGCAATCGACGATGCCGCCGACGACGCTCGGGAGTGCGCCGTCCATGCCCGCCACGACAATAATGACTTGAGCGTCGAACAGGCGTTCTTTCCTGCCGAGGAGTCGGTGAATACCCGCCACCCCGACGTCGTAGAGTCGTTCCACTCGGCTACCCATGACTTCAGCCGTCACGCGGGCCTCTTCTGCCACAGGGACATCAGCCGTGCCTGCCGTGACCACAAGAACATGTCCCCGTTGTTTCAGCGGCGTCTGGTGAATGGCGACGACTCGGGCATCAGGGTAGTAGCGGGCTCGACGGTCCAATCGTCGGATGGCACGGGCCACCGTCGGTTCCGCACGTGTGGCGAGGAAGGGGCCGTGGTTTTTTATGAATGAGCGAGCGATTGCCACCACTTGTGCAGTGGTCTTGCCTTCGCAGAACACGACTTCTGGAAAGCCCTGGCGCAGGGACCGATGGTGGTCGAGCGAGGCAAAGCCAAGGTCTTCGAACGGCATGGACCGAAGTCGTTGAAGCGCCTGTTTGACGGGCACTTGCCCGTTCCGGACCTCTTGTAGCAATCCCTCGATCTGTGTCGGGTTCACGCTGATTCCTTTTCGTGTTTAGCCTGCCGCTCCATTAAATCACTGACGGCTTTGCGACACGACTTGTGTTCAAAGAGTACGGCATTAATCTCTTGGATGATGGGCATATCAACGCCCTGCTGTTGTGCCAATCCCAGGGCCGCGCTGGCAGTCCTCACGCCTTCGGCGACGGCCTGCATCCCTCCTAAAATCTCGTCGAGCCGGTCGCCTTGTCCGATCCGCACCCCGACCGTATGGTTCCGACTGAGCGTGCCGGTGCAAGTCAGCATCAGATCCCCGACACCTGACAGCCCGTAGAACGTCCGCGGATCAGCCCCCATGGATATGCCCAATCGAACGATTTCAGCCAGTCCTCTCGTAATGAGGGCTGCGCGTGCATTGAGCCCTAATCCGAGTCCGTCTACCACGCCGGCCGCCAGCGCGATCACATTTTTGAGGGCACCACCCAGTTGTACTCCGATCACATCCGTATCGGCGTAGATGCGAAACGTCGGTGTCATCAAGGCCTGCTGGAATTGTCGAACCAGCTGGTTGTCTGCACCGGCAAGGCAGACAGCCGTAGGTTTTCCGGCGCTCAGCTCTCCGGCAAAACTTGGTCCGGAAAGGGCCATCAACATCGGGTGCATCGGTTCGGGGCACACCTCTTCCATGATCTGTGTGATTAATTTGGTCGTCTCTTCTTCGATGCCTTTGGTTGCGCTGATCAGTGGCGTCGGATGAGTCAGGGAGGCGGCTAAGCGTTCAAGTACCGGCCTTGCCACATGGGATGGGGTGACGAAGAGTATGCCATGGCATCCCTCCAGGGCGTCGGCAAAGGACGAGGTCGCGGTCAGTGTGGCAGGGAGCGTGACG
>JAOUPN010000520.1 GCA_029879905.1 Nitrospira sp.
ATGGTATGTCCCATGATGGTAGGGATGACGGACCGTTGGTAAGTGATCTACTGAATGGTGTATATGGATCTCCACGCGACGTGTTTCGGACTTATCCGCCATGGTACGAGAGCTTCTCAATGACCTGGGAACCGCTCCAAGAATGCGCTTGCCCGGGACCATTCGCCGACCCAGATGAGTGTTTCGAAACTTTCACCACCTATCTGGGTAGCGAGGTAACAAGTGACACCTGGTGTGAGTCAACCTGCGCAGGCGGAATTGCCTGGGGTGTAACCTCCTCTGGACCGCCAGCCACCGGTGTTTCTGGACGAAATCCTTGGGTGATGGGCCCGGACCACACATGTCCTGACAGCCCAGGGCCAGAGTGGCATACCGGGTCCTTCACGGGAATAAGAGATACCCATTGGCTAGATGGCCTTGAATTGTTATGTACGGTGGCAGAGGGTGTAAGCAGCGGGACTTGCAAGTTGGATGAACCGCCACCGATCGACAGTATGTCGGATATGGGACCATTCAGTGACTACTTGAAGTGCCTGGGGAATGAAGTTCAGGCAAGGGGTGCATTGGTCGTGTTTCAGGACTTTCCCACAGCTGCCATGGATCCTTTGAGAGAGGAAGCGGGCAGCCGCGTCTACATTGGACAGCCGGGCAATCTGGGGGGGGTTCTGTCAGATCTCCGTGTCGCACTCATCACAGTGGCAGATGCCGGGCCCAAAGCAGGAAGGACGATTCGAGCGTTCGGCGAGGACATGAAACAGCTGCAGTATTCTCTTGCGCAGAGTGACAATGCGGACGAGATGAGTGACATACGATTCTCTTCGGCGCAGGCCTCCCAGGTGACGCGCTGTGTCACGACTCACCTCAATTCTGTGTCGATCGACCCAGTTTCAGCCGGCGCCAAGGGTGCGGCTGCCCTTGCTACGTGCGCGGACAGTATGTTGCAGATCTCCTTTGCAGGGCAATTGTCGGAGCTGGAGGAGGAAAACAATGCGCTTGGTCGTGCCATGGCGGTTTCAGATTTCAATAGTCGGTTCATGGTGCGTTCTGCAGAACTGGAGGATGCTGTTAGTGCGTTGGCAACAAATCTGGAGCGGGTTGACCAGAGCCTAGGTCAGTTACGAACGCTAAAGAAACGCGCCGAAGGCTCCCTCGAGAAGGCCCTCTGGTTGCTGTCTCAACAAGCTCAAACGGAGCCGAAGATTGTTGCAGCGCTCGCTGCGAAGCGAAATACAGCCAGCACCAGGTACCGGCGAGCCCATAAGAATGCGAAACGCATGGCTTTCACTGCCAAGCGCGCCGTCGAGCAGCGACTGGGAATGTCTCTATCGGAAATGATCGAAGAGCTTCCTCTGGTGGAAGCCCCGCAGTCTTGGGAAGCGACCGTGTGCAACACAGCAGGCATTGACTACGATGCCATTAGCTCTGGCAGTGGCCCAACAGACTTCGCAGGCACGTTCATCGGCGACTACGTGAGCAAGCTGGAACGCGTCGTAGAATCCTACCGCATGAAGTATGGCTTCCACGAGGGTACGGATCAGGCCGTGGTTTCACTGCGGGATGACATCCACAACGTGCGCGCCAAGTGTGAGGAGCCTTCGCGGAACTTGCTTTACCACTCCTCGGACCTGAACCATCGGTTTGGGGCCGAGGTGGCGGATCAGAAGGGGTGGTTCATATCCGGGTGCACATCCGATTGCATTGATATGACGGGCAGCGTCGAAGGATCACCTGTTGTGAACTTTGACGGAAAACCGGTGGAAGTGTTCACTTGGATCCCCAGTGCTGGGAGCTGCTCTGCGGTTTTGGAGCAAAAGGTTGAACTCGAGCCCGGGAGGTATCGCCTTACGTACTATAAATCCCCAAATTATGCCCTGGTAGACACCAGCGCCCTGATTTACGTGCCCGGCGCAGCTTACATTGACTCGTATGTACAGATGCTCGACGGAGGCTTTTCTCGCTCCTACTATATCTGGGACGTTCTTGAACCTCTGACCGCACGGGTTGGCTTTAGGCAGCCGTGCTATCTTGACTCTCCTATACTGCCAGAAGTGAAGATCGCCGCCCCCATGCTCGAAAAAGTCGCCGACGGTATCAACGATGTCGATATGTACCAGTTGCGGCCCTATGAAGAAACCGGCGACACACTTTCCGTGCAACGCGCAGTGTGTGAAGACACCTTTGGCGAGGTATTCCGAGCCAAGAACTGGACGCGAAGCTGCCTCAAGGTATGCCCCGATGGCTACGTGAGCGATTGTTTCGACGGAGCGAAAACGGAGTGCTACTGGGAGACCTCGTTCTCTGTGGATCAGCGCTCCATCGAGCAGGGGAGGCTATTCGGGAATAGTGGCTTCGCCAAGGGC
>JAOUPN010000558.1 GCA_029879905.1 Nitrospira sp.
AAGTCGGATTTGGCCGTGACCGTCATGGAAAACGCCGTGGAGCATAATCCCGACGAACCGTTGGCGTACTACAATCTCATCAGCGTCTACGATAAGTGTAAAATGTTTGAGAAGGCCGAAGAGGCCCGTAAGCGGTTACGAGAACGGTTTGCAAAGAAAACGAAAGAGGGGCCAGGAGCCTGAGATCCACCCTGTACGAAGGAGCAAGCCATGTTTGGGAGTCTTGGATTTACGGAGCTGATCCTGATTTTAGTCATCGTGATGATTATTTTCGGCGCGGGGAAATTGCCGCAATTGGGAGAGGGGTTGGGTAAGGCGATCAAAGGATTTAAGAAGTCCGTGCACGAAGCGGACGCCATTGAAGCCGAAGCCCAGGCCGCGGCACAGCAGCAACAGGCGACGGCTCCTCCGCCCCAGGCGGTGTCCCCCGATCCGGCTCAGACTGTGGCGGCAAATCAGACCGCACCCGCGCAGCCGGCGTCACGTTCATAACTGTGCTTTGGGAGTACATGATTGTGGAGACTCAGGCGACACCCTTGAATTCTGTTGAACAGCCGATCAGCGGCTTGATCGAGACATTTGCCGGAAACGGAAAGGCTCGTAGTACCGGAGACGGCAAATTGGCGGTAAAGGCGGGGATTCCGCTCCCTCATCATGTTGCGTTGGACCGGGAGGAGCAGTGGCTCTATTTTGCGGAATCCGGGTCAGACCGCATTCGCCGGGTCAATTTCCAAACGGGCACGCTTCACAATTTCGCAGGAATCGGCGAAACATGCTATTGCGGAGACGATGGACCATGCGCGGAGGCCGGGCTGTATCTTCCGCTGGCCGTGGCGTTCGATTCACTAAATAACCTCTATATTTGTGATTCAGGCAGTAACCGCATCCGAAAAGTCGACCATGAAACCGGCATCATTACCACGGTCGTCGGGACAGGGCAGCATGGCTTTAACGGAGACGGTCCGGCACTGGAAGTGAATCTCACCTGGCCGGCCGCGATCGCGTTTGATCAGGATGATGTGCTGTATATCGCCGATACTCAAGCACACAAGGTGAGACGGTACGATTCAAAGACCGGCGAGGTCACGACGATTGCCGGAACATGGACGGCAGAGGATGACGCGCGGGAGCAACCGCTGGTTGCCAGAAATTTGGTCGTGCTTTCCGGTGATGCGATCGGGATCGATTTCAGTGACGAGCAGGGATGGCTGATGCCGGTCTGCTCGGACGGGGCGGATCTGTCGCTGTATCTGGACGACGGCCGGCCAGCTATAGATGCGCGGCTTTTCGACATCGTCGGTCTTGCCGTGGACAAGAAGGGTGATGTGTATGCCGTCGATAAAGGCAGTAATCGAGTGCGAAAGATCGATCGGCAGACCGGACTGATCTCTACCGTTGCGGGAGTGTGTCGGTACGGTTATGACGGAGACGGCAAACCGGCCGTCAAATCCATGCTGCATGCGCCTGAAGCCGCGGTGTTCGATCACGAAGACAATCTCTATATTGCGGATACGATGAATCACCGAGTGCGAAAGGTGGATGCCGCCACCGGCATTATCACGACGGTGGCTGGAAGCGGCGACAGCGGGTATGAGGATAGTAATATGGGGGGTTGTGGAGCGGCACGCTTTGTCGCCAAAGAGTCGGCGGGTTTACTCAAGCATGGCGACGGTCTTTTAGGGGTCGACGCGGTCGTGAATGCTCCGACTGGATTGGCATTGGACTCGCAAGGCCGGCTCTATATTTGCGAACGTGGGGAAAATAAGATACGTCGGCTGAATCTGTAGCCTGTTTGACTCCGGAGTTCCGAGTTTCGAGTATTGTGTTCGACTGACCCGTTTCCTCAACACCTGCGTGGTGCCGATGACACACTTCTTTCGGTCTCGTGTCGTTCTGCTTGTGTGCCTGTCCGGTCTTTCTCTTGTGGCCAGTATCCTCGGCGGATTGGGCATTCCTCTCGTCAGCTCAGAAGGCCTCACTATCCGATCTCATTTGATCAAAGGCGATCTCCCTCTTGCGCCGGATGATGCCGCGTGGGATCAGGTTTCAACGATGACGATTCCCTTAAGCGGCCAGGTGATCACGCGCCCGGTCTGGCCGGA
>JAOUPN010000179.1 GCA_029879905.1 Nitrospira sp.
AGGAACGAGATGCGGGTTGAAGATCGAATGAAGAGGATACTTGGGAGATCAGTGGTGCTTCTGTTGAGCGGGCTGCTCTTTGTTGGGAATGTCTATGCACAGGGAACTGCGCAGCCTGATGCCATGACGGAGGAAGAAGCGGAACGCCTGGGTGAAGAGTTTGGGATTATCGTTGGGGCCGTGGATGAAGGTATACAAGAGGAGTTAAAACTCCAACGAGCTCAGGGTGTAGCGGTGTTCGAAGTGATCGGGAATTCACGGGCAGAGATCGCCGGGATTAAAGTGCGTTCGGTGATCAAGGAAATCGATAAGCGGGAAATCCGAAATATGACGGAATTCGGGCAGGCTCTCAAGAAGGCGATGAGCGGATGCAATTTCACAATCGGAACGTATGAGCCGGCAGAACCAGGCGAGCCGGTTTCATGGGGCGTCAATTTTCATTTCGTCGGCTGTAGGCGAGACTAATACAAACGGGTGAGGAGTGAAAAGTGAGGGGTGAAGAGTGATACGGGAAGGGACAAGGGGTAACGGGTGAGGCGTAAGGGGTAAGGTGTGAAGGGTGATGCAGGAAGGGACAAGGCTCAAGAGGCAAGGAGCAAGGGGGAGGGAGAACGGAGAGTGTTGAGACTTGGGCGATACATCGTCGTTCTTTTCTTGCTCGCCGGTACGGTCGGCACTTCTTCTGGAAAGGCTATGGCGCAGCCTCCTGATAGCCATACGACGCCGGAATGGGTGGCTGATATCGAGAAAGTATTTATCCGATCAGAAGAATGCAAACAGTGCCATGAACGTCACTATGAGGAATGGAAAGGGGCCAGAGAGCAAACGCCTGATTTGAAAACATTCGGACGAGTCGATGCGGCGCTGTTGCATGGGACATCATTGGACTCACCGGTATTTCGTACCGTATTGGGGCTCTGGATGCAGACACATCCAACCGTAGAAGAGCAGGGCCGGTGTCTTTCTTGCCATGTTCCGTCCGTCACCCTCTTCCCGCAGCACGTTGAAAAGATCATGGGGCAAATTTTGTCCGGCACACCGCAGGTCGAAGGGATCGGCTGTGCTTCCTGTCATGTGATTCATGAGATAGAACCGACACCCCAAGCCCCACCGACATTTCGCTTGAAGGCCGAGGCCATGTTCTATGGACCGTTTGCCGATCCGGAAGAAAATTTGGTTCATCAGGCGGAACAGTCCACGCTATTCCGTGAGGCGGCGTTTTGCGCCGCTTGCCATTTCGACAAGGTCAAGGATGTCACACAAAAGGACCTGCCGGGAGAAATTCTTGCCGGAACGGTGTGTCAGGATTGCCACATGGAACCGTCGACGGGCAGCTCAACGTCGAGGCGCGGGGCTATGACAAGGGCCATTGGGCGACATTGGTTTCGTGGCGTGGTCGGGTCCGGGACATTGTTGAGAAATCGCAATCTCCAGGCCGAATGGACGCCGCGCGTGGACATCAATATAACCCCAACAGCCGGGACCCTTGAGGGGGTGACATTGGTCAAGATCGGGAGCCTGCCGCATAGTTTCCCGGACGGCGACCCGGTGTTGAAACAGTTCTTCCTGACGCTGACGGCGAAAGACGCGCAGGGTTTGGTATTGGGTAAAGAGACGAAGCAATTCGGGCTTCCGTATGACAAACTGCTTCGTGGTCCGATTCCGGATTCCTTTATCAAAGGGGGGCACACGAGGAAAGTGCCGTTTTCCATGCCGCTTCCTGACGGAGCAACGGTTGCCACGGTAGAAGCCGTGTTGACCTATTCACTCATACCTGTTCCCGATGCCGCCTTGATGGAAACGTATCTTGCGACATTAAGCGGCGAGAAGGCTCAAGAAGAGGCAAAACAGATCATTCAAGAATATACCCGCCCACGGGTTCTGACGTATCGGGCAAAATCCCTATAGGGTACGAATGAAACATCAACGGCCATTTGCATCTAGAGTGATAGGGTGTGCGACGATCGTCATCGGATTGACCTGTCTCTTTCCCGGTGGGATGCCGGATGCCGTGGCTCAGGACGCCAAGGCTAAAGCGGTCATTGACAAGGCTTTTCCACACTCCAATAAGTGCAAACGCTGCCATGAACGGGTGTTTGAAGAATGGGAAACCTCTCAGTTGTCGAAGTCCATCCATTCTGCGGCCTTCAGAGTGTCTCTCAATGCGTTTCTTCAATCACCTGGTGGTAAAGATTCAGCGGTGTGTTTTCGATGTCATGCGCCGCAAGTTCGTGAATTTCCGGACCATGTGCAACTGTTTATCGATCAAACGCAGTCCGGTGATCCCTCTGTCGACGGTGTCGCCTGTTCGCAATGTCATTTGATGAAGCAGGTGGATCGGACGAAACATCCCCCGGAGCCGAAGTATGAGATCGGCACGAAAATACTCTATGGACCGTACAAGGATGCTATTCAAAATCTTGCGCACCAATCGATGGCGTCGGATCTCTTCACAAAGTCCGATCTCTGTTTGAATTGCCACCAGTCGGTGCCGTCTGCAGCGAACCTGGGCAAGACCAATCATTTGCTGGGAAATTGGGAAAAGAGCCAGGCCGTCAAATCCGGTAAAGCCTGTCAACAGTGCCACATGCCGGGACAGGATGGGGAGTCGGCCAACGGAGAGAAGCCACGCAAGGTTGCCAACCATACCTTTCCGGGTCGTATCGGTAAGTTGCGGCAAGAAGGGGTAAAGTTGGATGTCCACACACATGTCGAGGGAGAAAAGACGACCGTTACGGTAAAAGTCCAAAGCCTGGTCCCGCACAATTTACCTGTCACCCATCCGGCTTGGGCGACGGTCGTCTTGAATCTTGATGTGAAGGGCAAGAACCTCAAAACCGTGTTCACCGATAACCGGGTGTACGGCCGGACCTATGCCGATGCCAAAGGTCAGAATACGGTGTTTGATTTTGAAGCGGTCAAAGTCGTGAACGATACCGTCTTGAAGCCGGAAGAAACGCGTGTCGAGACCTTTACCTTCCCCACGCCGAAAGACACCAAGACGTTTGATGTTGAGGTTACGCTCAGCTATGGGGCCATCACAGGCCCGGCTTCCTTCCTTGAACGAGTCGAAGCCGAATCCTCCAGAGGAGCACAGGACCCTGCCTTTCAGCCGACCGAGATCGTGAAGCGAACGGAAAACGTGCCGGTGGGGAAGTAATCATTGCTCGTATTTCGTGAAGTATATTCCACCGCCAAGTTTCGAGTTTCGGGTTTCTTGTTTCGTGAATTATGCGGGGAGCACTGTGCTCTCTAAACCTGAAACGCAGACTGTTTCTCACCCAACCAGTATTGACATTCTTCATCGCCTTAACAAGTTGTTAGGAAGTCAGGATAATTGCTAAACTATTCGGAAAGTGGTTGTGAGAATATCCTGAATGGGATACTTGCGAGTGAGATAAGATTTAGGCGTATGGTGAATGAGTGCCGCCCAAGATTCGTGAGCTGATTGCTGAGCTGCAAAAGGCTGGTTTCACCGATCGTGGTGGTAAGGGAAGTCACCGAAACTTTGTGCACTTAAAAGTGGCAAAACCGATCACAATATCCGGGTCTCCAGGTGATGATGCAAAGCATTACCAAGTCAGAGCGGTCCGCCGTGCAATTGAGGAATCACAGTTATGAAGGACAGCGCGCGATACGCGAAGATCGTTGAGTGGTCCGAAGAGGACCAATGCTACGTCGGCAGTTCTCCAGGCCTCATCTATGGCGGCTGCCATGGTCACGACGAAAAGGCGGTGTTTGACGAGCTATGCCACGTCGTCGAAGAGGCCATTGCGATCTATCACAAAGACGGGAAACCGCTTCCGCCGCCGACATCCGGACGGGATTTTGCGAACAAGATGCAAGACGTTGCATGACAGCGCGATGATTCGCCCCTGGTACTGCTCTGGGTCTTAGGGCCTGGCATATATATCGATCTATGACGTCACCGTTCTCAACGATGACGGAAGTGTGGCGTAATCTGACCGCCGTTCAGTATTTGGCAGACTATCCTCTATGGATCTTCTTCGTGGCCATGCGGCTGGTGTGTGCAAAGTAGTCGCGGTGGTTGTTCTCTGTGCTATTCCTTCCGGAGTTATCGCCGCTGATCAGGTGCGAATCGGCGCGGTGCTGGCACAACCAGCCTCATATCATCTTCGGACAGTTCACATGCGCGGAGTTGCCTCTCAAATTCATAGGATAGAGCAATCTTCCAATTACAAGTATGGAGGCATCTGTAAGGGGGCGTACACCTTCACACTTGATGACAGCACCGGCGTTCTTCCGATTGAAGTGCACAGCTTGTGTGGACGAACAGAGGATGCGATCCCTCGTGTGAAGGATGGGCAAACCGTCTCGGTTGACGTACGGATCGAGGCCCCAGGCTATTACACCGGACAGGGTCGGCCACTCGGCGAGTGGGTCAACTCCATACGTACGATAGCTGTGAAGATCTATCCAGAATAAGAGCGTCTTGGGGGCGATGTGGGCGGGAACATTACTCACGAGGGAGTCTGCTCGTCTGTTTTATCAGTGTAGTGTAGAAGGGGTCAGATCTTGTGTTGTGTATTGTGGTGAGGTAGAGTGCAGGTATGGCTCGTCCGCTTCGTATCGAATATCCCGGTGCGCTCTATCACGTCACCACGCGAGGCAACGCCAGGCAAAATATCTTTCTGGATGACGAGGATCGGCAGAGTTTTCTTACTGTTTTGGCGCGCGTTGTCTCCCGTTTCCATCTCCTGCTGCATGCCTATTGCTTGATGGATAACCATTTCCATCTGCTCGTGGAAACTCCTGATGGTAATCTGTCCAAAACTATGCGCCAACTCAATGGCGTCTACACGCAAGCCTTCAATCTGCGTCATGACCGAGTTGGCCACGTGCTGCAAGGCCGGTTCAAAGCCATAGTGGTGGAGCGGGAGAGTTACCTGTTGGAACTGTGCCGGTATGTCGTACTCAATCCGGTTAGGGCCAAAGTCACCCGTAAAGCCGATACTTATTCATGGTCGAGTTATCAAGCCACGGTAGGACTTGTTCCCACGCCAGCCTTTCTGGCGGTGGACTGGTTGCTCTCCCAATTTGCTCGGCAACGGACGGTGGCTCAGCGGAAGTATCAAACGTTTGTTGCAGAAGGGCGTGGTGTAGAGTCGCCCTGGGAGGAGGTGCGGGGACAGGTGTTTCTCGGCAGTGAAGAGTTCGTCAAACAGTTGTCAGCTGAGCTACAGGACAAGCGTCCGCTGAAAGAAATTCCCCGGCAACAACGGTTTGCCGCTAGACCGAAGTTGAGCCAGCTGTTCTCCGACAGTTTCTGTGCCGACCGTGTGCAACGTAACGAAACGATTCGTCGTGCGCATCTGGAACATGGCTATAGCCTGTCAGAGATCGGTCAAGTTGTGGGTTTGCACTATTCGACGATTAGCCGCATCGTGAATGTAAAGTGAATCTGTAGGCGCAGGACGAGGCCTGACCCTAATTGTTCTTGCCATGTCCACCAGCTTATGAAGAATCGAAACACTGCTTGCTACGTACAGGATAAGGTTATTTGGACTGCATGGCATCAAGGATCTGATTGGAGATGGGTGGCTGAACAACCTGTCGAATAGTGAACTGCTGTTGAAGCACGAATGAGGTGATGCCATGAACCTCACAGTTATTGTTCATGAAAAAAAAGAGGGAGGCTATTGGAACAAAGGTTCTTCGATTCCAGGCTGCGCGACTCAGAGTGAGACATTTGACGAGTTGCTGGGTAATATCTATGAGACGTTAGAAGGGTGTTTGCCATCCGCTCTTATTCCGGCAACCTGTCAGAGCAGAGTGATCAATTCTTCAACCGTGAGACCCGCTTGGCGAATGATGCTGCGCAACGTGCCTTTTGCCAGTTCGGTGTGGTGGGGAACGGTGAGTCGCCGATGTGGAGGATTGGATTGTCGCAGAATGAGATGACTTCCGGTTTGATGATCAACCAAATAGCCAATCTTCTTCAGTGCACGGACCACTTCTTGGCCTGATACGACAGGCAGTTTGCTCACAGGGCGATGTCCACGGTTTCTTCCCAAATGGATGGAGGGATTGGCTCATTATGGAGGCGTAAACTTTCGAGGTAGCCCGCCATAGCATCCTTGATGTTCGTCAAAGCTTCCTCACGAGTATTCCCTTGGCTCACGCACCCTGGAAGGGATGGGCATTCGGCTGCATAGACCCCATCTTCATCTTGTTCAAGAACGACGCGGTATCGCATTATTGAGTACTCCTCTCATGTGCGCCATTGTAGTACAGTGCAGAGGAAACTGATAGTCTTCGCTCCTCATCGGCAGTCAAATTCTTTTGCAGGCATGGAGTTTTCTATGCAATAGGGGCTATCGTTATTTCCGGATGGTTCCGATGTAGATGGCGTGGATGACGAAGCGGCCGTGGGATATGTCCCTGACCCGCTTTCTGTGATACGTCCTGGGGCGTTCCTATTGCAGTCAGCCTGATGAACGGAGGCGAAGGGGCTTGTGCGCCTGGCCGATGCGGGAACGATCCGATGTCCTCAGGATAAAGGGAGGAAGGCTGCTTTGGCCCATCGAGTGCTCGTAGCGAATGCTGGGGTTCGCGTTGTTAAATGGAATGGAGAGTGCATCCCGTACATCAGCCTCTAACCCGTCCCGAAGGCTGACGAGTTGTTCGCTCGACAGCTCATCTGTATAGACGTACGCGGTGTAACTCCCAGGGGCTCCTTTATAGTATTCGGCCACATGACGGTAATCGACTTCAATGCTGTGCAAGCGGTCCTGGGATTTCGGACAGGTGTATGTCCATATCCCGGGAGAGGTTTCGATGGCCTCATCGAAATACGGCGTACCGGGGTAGGTGGTGATGACGGTGGCGTCGAAATCATCCGGCCGGACGTCGATAAGCCAGTCGCGAGTCGCGCGAATCGTTTCTTCCGATTCTCCGGGGTGGCCCAGTGACATCAGGGCTTTGACTTTCAGCCCATGTCGGCGGGCGATCTCCATGCAGCGAGTGTTGTCGTCCCGGGTGGCTTTCTTCTGAATATTGTCGAGGATA
>JAOUPN010000521.1 GCA_029879905.1 Nitrospira sp.
TACCTGCTCCACCAACAGCGTATCGAGCGCGTTGGCAGCGGCGGCAAACTGCACCTTGGAGTTGATCACAATATTTTGGGCCAACGGAATATCCGTTTCTCCGTCGACGTAGAGTTGCGTCAGCCCACCGTCATGGCACAACACCGGCACCTTTGCCTGCTCCACCATCGCTTTGCGCAAACCGGGGCCACCCCGAGGGATGAGCGCATCGAGACTTTTCCCCGCGCGCATCAACTCGACGGCAATCTCTTTCTCCTGACGACCGACGAGAATCCATGCACTGGTAGACAGACCACTCTTCTCCGCTCCGCTGCGCAACGCCGATTCGACTGCTTGGTGCGTCAAATTCCACTCCGGAGCACCCCGAAAAATACAGAGGTTGCCGGACTTCAGGCAGAGTGCGATCGATTCGACGGTCACCAGGGGGTTCATCTCGGAAATGACGCCGATCACCCCGATGGGGACCCGGACCCGGCTGACCTGGAGGCCGTCAGGCCTTTCCCACCGGCCGGTCATGGCACCGACCGGGTTGGGCAAATCCGCAATGACCCGGAGCCGATCGGCAATCTCCTTGATCGAATCGGCCGTCATCCGTACCCGCGCGACAGCCGCCTTCATCCGGTCTTTGATCGTATCTTTTTCATACGACTTCCCGACCGCATCAACATCCTTGGCATTGGCCGCCAAGATGACATCGGCATCGGCCTCCACACGATCCGCCATCGCCCGCAGGGCGCGATCTTTATCCGCCCCCTGCAACAGAGCCAACCGTTTTGCCAGACTCCGGCTGTCCTTCAAGAGCTTATCGACGTACAACTTAACCGGGACTTCCGGCATAGAGACTCTCCCCTTTGTTCAGCTATCCAGCATGTTCGACGTGAATGTCCAACGGCCATTTGCCAAAGCGACAGACTATAGCATGCGATTTTTTCGGCAGTAAAGGCGGGACGCAGTGAAGAAACCCTCATGCATTCGCAGAACATAACATTTTTCGAACGGCAGCCCTCCGTAATCTCCCTGCTGCTTTGCAGTACTCAAGATTATGCACCACAATACCGATCTCTATCTGACTCGTCCTGACTCGTCTGGCGATCCTCCTACCTACCGGTAGACGCAGGGACACAAATCTCCTATGTTAATACATCGCATCAAACAGGAGAGTGCATTGTGGAACAAGCCTATGACATGCGGCCGTTGACCACCGACGATCGTGATGCCTATGGACTCATGGTACATGCCTCATTCAATGCATGGTATTGGCGACATGGATGGGGACGGGATTATTTTCAATGTTCCCCGGCGGACGCTACGATCTTCTTCGACATTTATAACGATTTGACACCAGGCTGCAGCGTAGCCCTGTTCAAGAAGGCAACCGGGCAATTACAGGGCGCATGTTTTTATCACCCCCGTGAACGGCATGTCAGTCTTGGCATTATGAGTGTGCACCCCAGTTTCAACGGACAGGGGATCGGCCGCGCCATCGTTCGCGAGATCGTACGTCTAACCGAGACAGGCGGCTATCCCGCCCTCAGGCTTGTCTCAAGTGCCATCAACATGGACTCCTTTTCCCTCTATAACCGAGCCGGGCTGGTGCCGCATCAACCCTATCATGACATGGTGATAACGGTTCCTGTCGCCGGAGCCTCAATTCGCGATCCTGGACGAACCCAAGTGCGGCCGGCAGCATTGACTGATATCGCGGCAATGGCGCAGTTAGAAGACGAGGTCAGCGGCATCCGACGAGAAATGGATTACCGATACGCGATTCAGAACCCACGGGGTGTGCTTCGCGCAACCGTCCTTGAGGCTCCTCAAGGCGGTGTGGATGGCTGGATGATCGCCGTGAAATGCCCGGCCCTGATGATGTTGGGGCCCTGTGTAGCCAAATCAGAAGAAGCGGCGGCCACCTTGATTGCCGAGAGCTTGGACTGGTTTGCGGGTCATACTGTCTTATGTTTGATTCCCATGAATAAACAGGCTCTCGTGCACACCTTATACGGTTGGGGAGCACGTAACGTAGAGACACACCTGTTTCAAGCCCGCGGGACGTTCAAACCCTTTGCCGGCGTCAACATGCCGAGCTTCCTGCCGGAAACGGGTTAATCGCTGAAGGAGCAGTTAAGGGGTCAGACCCCTTTATATTTTGCATCTTTGGATTTAAACTGCGGAGATGGGCAGGTATTCTGCCCGATCCTCAGGCAAAGTAGTGACATCGATCGAGGACTGGCATAATGAATGCCCGTGAAATACTGGGATTGCTTCTGATCGTAGTGGCACTGATTCTCGTGCCTGCTGCATGGGCATTCAGTCGCCTCTTATGGATGTTGGCGTTTGTGCTGTTCGTTATTGGAAT
>JAOUPN010000122.1 GCA_029879905.1 Nitrospira sp.
CAGCCGCATGTCGAACCTGTCGGACGTGATCTGGAACAACGCGCCGAAGAGCATTTTGGATCCGTTCCCCAAGCAGGTGGCACGGGCACAGGCCGCGATGGAAGACAGCGGTGGCGGCGGCTACTAAAGTGGGCAGAGGACTGAGGTAGCAGCAAGATCGGGGGCTGTGCCCATAAGGGTGCAGCCCCCGATCTGTTTTGAGTGAAGCCACACGGCTTCCCACTCATGGCATTCCTGTGAATACGGGCAAAAGAGGCTGTGTTCTATATGGACCTTGAGCGAAACGATCCCCCGACGCCGAATAGCCGACGTCAAGACGACATGTGCGTAGTGTTAAGGATTAACAAGAAGTCGAAGGTTGGTTGCGGGGAGAGGATTTGAACCTCTGACCTTTGGGTTATGAGCCCAACGAGCTACCAGGCTGCTCCACCCCGCGGTGGGAGACTAGCAAAGGGTGTGACAGCAAGTCAAGCTGAAGACTGTAGCCGGCCAGTTCCCTCATTGCATTCAGGGCACGTCGGTGATAAAGGCATAGCATGCGTATTGTCTTCATGGGCACACCGGAATTTGCCGTGCCGTCCCTTCAGGCATTACTCGACTCAACCGACGAGGTGGTTGGGGTAGTCTCTCAGCCCGACCGACCGAAGGGGCGTGGACATGAGCTTGCGCCGCCCCCGGTGAAAATTCTCGCCCAACAGGCGGGCATTCCTATACTCCAGCCCCTAAAGATCAGAACGCCGGACTTTCTAGAGGCCTTGGCTGCATGGAAGCCGGACGTGATTGCCGTCACGGCATATGGTCGTATCCTCCATGCACCGATCCTCAATCTTCCCCCCATGGGCTGTGTGAACGTGCATGGCTCATTGCTGCCGAAGTATCGAGGTGCGGCCCCGGTTCAGTGGGCCGTGATCAACGGAGAATCGGAAACCGGCATCACAACGATGCTGATGGATGAAGGTATGGATACCGGATCCATGCTCCTGCAAGAGTCCATTCCCATCTTACCCGACGATACGGCCGGAACCCTGGCTCCTCGATTGGCATCTCTTGGAGGGCGGTTACTTGTTGAGACGATTTCGCGGCTCAAAGCCGGCACAATCACACCCATGACCCAGGACCATGCACGCGCCACGCTGGCTCCGCTCTTAAAGAAGGAAGACGGAGCCATCGATTGGTCGACCGATGCTCAATCGATCGCGAATCGCATTCGAGGTCTGTCTCCCTGGCCCGGTGCCTACACGTTCTATGGCCAGGAGCGGTGGAACATTTGGAAAGCGGCTGCGGCTCAAACGCCGACACAGGAACAGCCAGGAACCTTGCTGGCCGTGACCAAACAGTCCCTCACAGTCTCCACCGGCGGCGGCGCATTGGAGATCCTTGAAATTCAGGCAGCCAATTCCAAACGCATGTCCATCGCTCAATTTCTTGCCGGACACCGACTCAATCCAGGCGAGCAGCTGTGGGCCGGCGTCTCACGATCCTGATTCACGTCCAGCAGGATGTTGAAAAATCCCGCCAGCTTTGTTCTCGCATCGCTCAGAGACTCAACGTACGGCACAAAGTACGATTCGCCTCTTCGCTCGCTGCGGCCGCGCTGGACAACCTTTTTGAACATCCTGCGGGATGATCTGGTACCATCTGACATCATGCGCTCACGCCTAAAGCATGAGGGACACAATAGTTTGCCAACAACCTGCTAAGGTTCTGCCTCTATGCCATCTCCCGGTTCCTCTCCCGATGCCGCACGCTCCTCCGCACGGGCCGCCGCTCTGGCTGTGCTGCTGGCCTGCCGCTCACACGACACCACACTCGATGATGAACTGGACAAGTACGCAACACAATTCCGTCTGGACGCCAGAGACCGTGGACTCACGATGGAACTCGCTTACGGGGTGTTACGACGATTGGAGTATCTCGATTGGCGTCTCGCGCCCGTACTGAAGAAACCGCTCGCACGGCTTCCTGAAGCCGTCCATATGTTGCTTCGACTTGGAGCCTATCAACTCCTGTGTCTCGATCGCATCCCCCCTTCAGCTGCAGTGAATGAATCCGTGCGGCTCGCCAAGTCCTACA
Organism: Nitrospira sp.; assembly: GCA_029879905.1. Taxonomy (GTDB): domain Bacteria; phylum Nitrospirota; class Nitrospiria; order Nitrospirales; family Nitrospiraceae; genus Nitrospira_D. Next base: position 2,074 of record JAOUPN010000122.1, read on the forward strand.
CCGCGCGGCTCAAGCGGGATTGGAGCGGTCTCGTGAATGCGGTCCTGCGCAATCTCCTTCGAGTACCAGAACCGCCGCTTCCAGACCCGGCGATTGATCCGGCCCACACGCTGTCCGTGCGCCATGCGCTCCCGCTCTGGTTATGCCACCGGTGGATCGAGCGATGGGGACTGCCCCAGGCCGAAGCCGCTTGCCGTGCCGCCGGCGACGCTCCCCCCCTCACGCTGAGAGTCAATCGCCTGCGGATGTCGCGAGAGCACTTTCTCGACCGATGCCATCAAGAAGGAACGACCGCGAGCCCCACACTCATCAGTCCTGTCGGAGTGACCCCGGTGAAAAGCGGTTCCGTCACGTCCTTGCCGGGTTTTCAGGAAGGCGACTTCTATGTGGAAGATGAAGCGGCACAACTCATCCCTCCGATTCTTGATCCGCAACCCGGCGAACTGATACTCGACGCCTGTGCCGCGCCCGGCGGCAAAACAACCCATCTGGCGGAATTGATGAAGAACCACGGCCGTATCGTTGCCATGGACCGTCAACCGACCCGCCTCACGCTTCTTCGAGACAATTGCCGCCGCTTGGGCATCACCATCGTCGAGGCAGTCGAGGGAGATGCGCGGCGGCGACAAGACATTCTACGCGCCCTGAAGCCCAGCATGCCTCAACGACCATCGTCCCTCCTTGCGGAGAGCGGCTTCGCTGACCGAATCCTACTGGATGCGCCATGCAGCGGGCTTGGCGTCTTGCGGCGGCACCCGGAGGGGAAGTGGCAAAAACACCAGGATATGTTTCAGCGGCATCATGATCTTCAGACACAGATTCTGACCGAAGTCTCCGCTGTCTTGCGGCCCGGTGGGGTGCTGGTCTATAGTACGTGTTCGACAGAACGCGAAGAAACCGAGGACGTCGTCGAGCGCTTTTGTGGAACTCATCACGGTTGGGTACGTGAGTCTGTCGAGTCCTGGGTGCCTTCATCCGCCCTCTCCTGTGTCACGGCTCAGGGCGCACTCTCGACCATGGGAAACACGTGCGGGATGGACGGGTTTTATGCCGTCCGTTTAAGAAAGACCTCCTAAATGGCCAGGCCGATTCTGATCGCTCCTTCCATTCTCTCTGCGGATTTTGCACGACTGGCGGACGAAGTCGTTGCGGTCGAACAGGCGGGTGCGGACCTACTGCACATCGACGTCATGGACGGACATTTTGTGCCGAACCTCACCGTAGGACCGCCGATCGTTAAGGCGCTCAAGAACGTCACGAAGCTCCCGCTCGATGTGCACTTAATGATGACGAATGCCGATGCATTTATTCCTGACTTTGCCAAGGCAGGTGCGGATTACCTGACCGTACATGTGGAGGCCTGCCCGCATTTGCATCGGACGATCCAGTCCATCAAAGAGCGCGGGGTCAAAGCCGGTGTCACGCTCAATCCGGCGACGCCGGTCCAGACGCTCGAAGAGATCCTACCCGATGTCGATCTTGTCTTGATCATGTCGGTGAACCCTGGATTCGGCGGACAACAATTCATCGCCTCGTGCTTGAACAAAGTACGGACGACGAGACAGATGCTTGACAGAATAGGCAGCCGCGCATTGCTGGAAGTGGACGGCGGAGTCAAAGCCGACAATGCCGCCGCAGTATTGGAAGCCGGAGCGGATGTTCTTGTCGCCGGATCGGCGATTTTTTCAGGCCGGGACTATGCCGCCACTATTTCGGCATTGCGCATGACGAAACGGGTGGATGATCCCGTGCATCGATAGGCGACGGGTGGATACAACCTCCTCATTCGACAATCTGCATCCCCTTGAAATCAAGGTACTGGACGCCTTCGGCGCACACCCGTCAGGGTCTGCACTCGCCACGGAGCAACTGGCCGATGCGACGACGCTCGAACCGTCCCAACTAAGCATGGCGATCGAATGGCTGTTGGCCAAACAGCTGCTCGTCATCACTGCTGAAACCGTCACACCGGTGGCATCGCTCACGCCTCTGGGCACCACGTACTTTGAACAGTCTTCCCCGATCGAGCATGTCCTGTCCGCAGCGAGAAATGCGTCCACCCATGGGAGACGGCTGACGATTCCTGACCTCCAGAGCACGGAAGGTCTTGATCCCTCCGTCGTCAGCAAGGCAGTCGGCCGCCTCAAAAAAGAAGGTGCGTTGTTGATCATGCAGGGCGGCTGCCTTGAATCGACGGGACGGCCGAGCCCTTCGGCCGATGCCATGCGCGTGCTGCTTCGGGAATTGCACGACGCCCCCAAAGCGGTGGACAGTTTTCCGGAAGCCTATCGGTCGCTCATTCAGGAACATGCGGTCCGGCGCGGAAGCACGAAGGAGCCCTTCCGGGTCGAGGAACGTGTCGCACGCTCCTACAAGCTGTCACCGGCAGGAACCACCGCCGTCGCACATCTGGCCGGCCAATCAGCCGTTGAGGAAGTCGCGCAACTCAGCCCTGAATTACTCAAAGACGGTAGCTGGAGAACCACACGGTTTAGAAAATACACCATCAGCCTGCGTGCCCCTCGGGTCGGAACCGGCAAAAAACATCCTTATCGTGAATTCTTGGATACGGTGAAGACCAAATTGGTCAGCATGGGATTCCGGGAAATGCGCGGCTCGCTCGTTGAAACTGAGTTCTGGAACATGGATGCGCTCTTCATGCCGCAGTTCCACCCGGCTCGCGATATCCACGACGTGTACTTCGTCAAGAACCCGACCCATGCAACTGAGGTCGCCGAACCCTTTTTATCGCGTGTCGCCGCGGCGCATGAGAACGGCGGCACAACCGGCTCGACGGGGTGGGGCTATCACTTCGACCGAGAACGGGCCAAACGCTTGGTATTGCGGAGCCAAGGGACAGCCGTATCGGCCAGAACGCTCGCCGCGTCTCCGGCAATCCCCGGTAAGTATTTCTCGATCGCACGCTGTTTTCGGTACGATCAGGTCGATGCCACCCATGCCACGGATTTCTTCCAGGTCGAAGGCATCGTACTGGGTGAGGACATTAACTTCCGTACGTTATTGGGACTCCTGAATCTGTTCGCCCGCGAAGTCGCTCAGGCGAAAGAAGTGAAGTTTGTGCCGGCCTATTTCCCGTTTACGGAACCATCGGTCGAGCTGCATGTCCGACACCCACGATTGGGCTGGATGGAACTCGGAGGAGCCGGGCTCTTTAGGCAGGAAGTGACGTTGCCGATGGGTGTGACTGCGCCGGTGATTGCATGGGGACTGGGACTGGATCGCATGGCCATGGTTGCCCTCGGCATCCATGACATCCGCGAGCTGTTTACCGACAATTTGGATTTGATCCGTACGACCAGAGGAATTTTTTAGGCGCACGATGCCGACGATTTCAATTTTCAAACAGGATTTTGAGGCACTGCTCGACGATCGGGGTGAGACACAGGAGGTTTCGCTCGATGAGCTGGAAGAATGGCTTGCCCTCGTAAAAGGCGAGCTGAAAGGGCACAATGCGGACACCGGAGAGTTGCGCATCGAGCTCCAGGACAGCAACCGCCCCGATCTCTGGTGCTGTGAAGGCATCGCACGACAAATCCGTATTAAACGACGAGGGAAAGCCGCGTCGTATCCCTTTTTGTCCAAGAAAACGAAGCAACTCCCTCGCCTGATCGTCGCGCCGGAGCTCAAAGAGGTTAGGCCCTATGTCGCCGCCTGCACCGCCAAGGGCTATCGAGTCACGGAACAAGGATTGGCTCAACTCATTCAGACGCAGGAAAAGCTTGCGGATATTTTCGGCCACAAACGAAAAACCGTCTCGATCGGTCTCTATCAACTTCCAAAGATTCAGTTTCCCGTCACGTATGAGCTGGCGGATCCGGACAAGGCGCGCTTCACACCCTTGGGAATGGAAACCGTGATGACCCTGTCGGAAATCCTCATGGTCCATCCGAAGGGAGTGGAGTTCGGACATATTCTTGCCGGACAGAGCCGTCTGCCCCTCCTCCGCGATGCGGCTCAACAGCCGCTGTCGTTCCCTCCGATCATTAACAGCCGTGAGATCGGAGAAGTGCGAGTGGGAGACGACGAGCTGTTCGTCGAAGTCACCGGAACCGATTTGTCGATGGTCGTATTAACCTTGAATATTTTTGCGGCCAACCTCGCCGACCGCGGTGCCACGATCGAACCGGTGGAGATCCGGTATCCCTATGACACACCGCTCGGCAAACGAGTCGTCACGCCGCGCGACCTCGGGAAACCGCGTCCGATTCACGTCGAGACCATCGAACAAATGCTGGGCCAGGCACTCGGCACCAAGACCGTACAGAAAGCCCTCACTACATATGGGTACGAGATCTCAGCAGGGAAAGGTACTGTAAAGGCAAAACTGCCGCCCTACCGGCAGGATCTCATGCATGTCATGGATGTGGTCGAAGACGTGGCCATCAGCATAGGCTATGCTTCGTTTACTCCGGAAATGCCGGCCCAATTTACCGTAGGCAGTCTGTCCAGAATCGAACAGATATCGGACCGGTCTCGAGAATTGATGGTCGGCTTGGGCTTCCAGGAAATCATCTCCAACATTCTTGGCTCGCCCGATCAGTATCGTACCGCCATGCGCTTGGATGAGACGGAATGGGGAAAGATGGTAGAAGTCAGTAACGTGATGGCTCTGACTTTCTCCTGCCTACGCCAATGGATCGTCCCGTCGCTGCTTCGCGTCGAAACCGCCTCGAGTCGAGCCTTTTATCCTCACCGCATTTTTGAAGCCGGCGATGTCGCCATCCCTGACTCCTCACACGAACTCGGGTCTCGTACCGAAACGGTGTTGGGCGCAGTGATCGCCCATGCCACAGCGCATTTTTCGGAAATTCACTCCTGCCTGGACGTCCTGCTCTACCACCTTGGGAAAGACTATAGCCTTGAGCCGGTCAACCACCCGTCGTTCCTCGAAGGCCGTGCGGGGCGCATCGTGGTGTCCGGTACGGCAATCGGCATCATCGGGGAGCTACACCCTGAAGTGCTCGAACGCTGGCAAATCGGAGTCCCGGCCGTTGCGTTCGAAGTGAACCTGTCTCAATTGGCATCAGAGTAGACCGGACAACAGCCCCCAGCGGTCCCCGAATACCCCCTCCTGGGTATACCTGCGCCCGTCTCTGGCTCTCCAGAGCTTCCCCACCCACTCACCGCCGAAGCAATCCCCTCACATTCTCCACTCTTCATGATTTTCCAATGGGTTTCGAGCTCTTTACAGAAATTCTTCCGATGATACGCTTCTCCTATGCCTGAACAACGACTCTCCGACCTTCATCTGCCCTCTCTTTTGCCACGTGATAGGGTGAACATCGACATACCACGTCATCACCTCGAGGAACCCAGATCCAAATTGCATGGCATCCTTTGCGCAAATCGGCTCTCCAAGATCGATACGAATCCGACAGGCGAAGGCCACGATTCGGCGCTAACACCACTCACACATACCGCACACGAACATCGCAGCGGCAAGCGCATCAGTAATCAGGCAAGAGGGAGACCATCATGAAACGAATTATCATTGGATTTCTATGGTTTCTCATCCTGTATTTTGGGATCGCCGGAATCGTTGGAGCCATTGTCGGAACGGTTGCGGGGCAGGGAACGAAGAATGCTCGTCAGGGCTACCAAACAGGATATGCGGCGAGTGAGACATTCGGGAAGAAATACGGGACGGTCATCTTGATCATCGCGGCCACCGGCGCCGCGCTAGGAACGGCAACCAGGCGCTTGCCGGGGACAAAACCAAAAGCGAGTTAGCAGAATATTGAAAAGGTCGGCCAATCTTGCTCTCTCATCGCTTAAATGCGCGTGAAGTGATTGATGGCATGGCTTGAAGGCCGTGTACCAAACCAACAGGGCCGTGGGAAGCATTTCATGAAATGGGGAGGTATCATTGAGTGCGACTTTCGACAGCGGCGCTCTTCGATCGTTCTACAGGAAGGCTCCGCCCCCGGCCTCCCTTGCATGTTGGATGCTGCTCGGTGCCGGTATGCTTTCCCAACTCGCTGACGAGGGAAAGGCATTTGCAGCCCCCGAATGGTTTCTCTTCTCCCGTCACGGAGAATGTGCGGAGATTGTCGTCCTGAAGCGCAAGATTCCAGATTTGGTTGAGATCCATGATCCGCAGGCATTCGCACAGTTCATGCTGAACAAAGGGTACCAAGTGACGATGAACAAGGTCTCCACTCCAATGGGTAGCGCTGTCCAGATTCGTGTGCCTGAGCAGGAACTTACTCTCATGTTCGTAACCGCCTCAACCTGTCGTCAAACGAAAGGAGGATAATGCCGTCGTTATCCCTAAAGCCCCTGATCTTTCGAGACAACAGCGAATGGCTGCGATACCTGCTCCTCGCCGGGGCCGTCGGTATGTGTGTGCTCGTATTCAACTTGCTCACAGGAGCGGAAGGTAACGTCGGGAAAGTCATCGGTGGAACACTGGGCGCCTTTCTGTTGGCATTCAGCGGATATGTCCTTCAAGTCCGACGCCTGGTTATCGATCCGATTCGCCTGGAAATCTCCGTGACGAGCAAAGGCCTAGCCAGCACCGTCACTGACCGATTTGGATTCAGCGAGGTGCTCAAGCTGCTGGTGGTTCTGACTTATGATCGCGATGAGGAATTATCGCCTGCAACCCGGCAAGGAGAACGCTGGTCGGTCTTATTCCTGCTCAAGAATCGATCAATACCGGTAACCGTCAACCCCTATACGTCCAAAGAGCAGGCTATGTGCGAGGCAAGGAGAATTCAGCAGTTGCTGAGAGTGGAGATCTCCGACAATCTCGAAGAAGGTTTGAACCAACTGGCTCAAACCGGCAGAACGATTGACGCCGTTGTCGTGGCTCGTCAACAACTGGGCATGACGCTGGCGCAAGCCAAGGAGTATAGCGACCAAGCAGGCAATGGCCGTGATTCTCCGATATCGGTGCACAAACTCAAACCGGATCACCATCTGGGCTAGCCCTTCTGAATGAGACTACGCTAGAATTTCACAATGCAGTACCACATCAAAACCATTGGCGATCTTCGTTGGTTCATCGCCCACACGGGCGGATTCCGTTCCGGATACGTGACCGATGTGCAGATGTCAAAACGCCGGCTCTTCGATGAAGAATCCGGACATGAGGTCCAGGCAGGCACGACGGTTTCCATCACCATT
>JAOUPN010000522.1 GCA_029879905.1 Nitrospira sp.
CGCGTCCCCTCAAGCGGGCGATCCAGCAGCGCATCGAGAACCAGCTGGCACAGCAGATCCTCGCCGGAAAATTCGCTGCCGGAGATACGATTCAGATCGATGTGCAGGGGGACGAGATGTTGTTTAACAAGGGGACGGCTAACGCCGCCTGAGTCGATATGCCAGAAAAAGAGAAAGGCCCCGGTTGGGGCCTTTTTTGTGTGAGCCTCGGCTCTGGCGGGTTGTCCCAGAAGGACAGAGCCCACGACAGAAACTGTCTTATTGCAATAAGAAAGAAACCGCCGCTTGGTTACACTAAAGCGCAGTCTAGCACTGATGGCCGAATGGTCAAGACCACTCCATCTTTAATTTACGATGGTGTTCGGCACAGTCCCGTAGATAGAGGTTGATCAGGCTCTGGTAGGGAATGCCCTCCTCATCGGCCAGAGCCTTGAAGTAGGCGATGGTCTCTTCGTTCAGACGGATGGTGATCTGTTTCTTGAGACGCTTGGCGTAAGAATTCTTAACCGATTTTGAAAAGTCGTATTCGTCTCTCATTTTTGCAGTTCCCGATACTGTTTCTGCTCGTGCCTAGAGGCCTTGCGGGCAGAGATGATCCGTATCTCGTGATCATTCTGCCGGTAGCAGTGGCACACCACTAATACCCTCAGCTCACTACTCAACCCCAGAAGCACAAAACGTTCCTCATCCATTGAGTGATCCGGGTCGGTTATCAGGCGGGCATACTCATCTGCGAAGGCCGATTTGGCCTCTTCGAAGCTGACACCATGCTTTCGCTGGTTAGTCGCAGCCTTGTTGTCGTCCCATACAAAGCAAATGTCATCCATGGTGTAAGTGTAGTTACATTGTAGTTATCGTCAAGCAATAGAAAGCCCCGCTATGGGGCGGGGCTTTTGCTCGGCAGGTGTTCATGTACCTATGCTCAATGTAACCAAGCGGCGATTCCTTTCAAACGGCAATCACACTGTCTGTATCGTTTCAATATATAACCAACTGAAATTACAGAAATAGTTAGAGCGTTGACGTTTAGTTATGAGCATTGTTATGATCATATATATTCCACACACTGTCTGCAATAAATTTGTGCGAAAATATGGAAGCAATCATTAGGATTATTGAGCTATTAAGTAGCCTAGATAAAGAAATCATTGCTATCGTGGCGGTATTAGTAGGCTTTGTGGTTATCGGTATCGCCATTCTTAAGTAAGGGAGCTGCTATGAACCAAACGGAACAAGGTACACAACAAACCATCCTCGGCCTCGATCTCGGTACATCCTCCATCGGCTGGGCACTTATTGGTGGTGATCCGCTGCCCAAAGAGATCATCGATATGGGGGTACGAATCTTTCCCGAGGGGGTAGATCGCACCAAAGGGGAGAAATCCCTCAATCAGGACAGACGTGACGCCCGCTCCCTGCGACGTCAGGGTTACCGCCGTGCCCGTCGCAAGCAGAAGTTGCTGCACGCCCTGCAGGATGCCAGGTTGTTGCCGCGCAAACAGGGTGAGCTGGATGAGGTGTTGTCTACTAATCCCTATGCACTGCGGGCAAAGGCGCTGGATGAAAAACTGGAGCCTTATCAACTGGGGCGTGCCCTCTACCACCTGGGGCAGCGGCGAGGCTTCAAGTCGAACCGCAAGACTGATGGTGACAAGGAGGATGGCAAGGTCTACGAGAGTATCTCCTCCATGGATAGTGAAATGGAGGGGGGTAACTATCGTACCCTTGGCGAATACTTCAACGGCTTCGATCCACATCAACGGCGTATCCGTGGCCACTACACCGCTCGGCGCCACTATGAGAAGGAGTTCGAGACCATCTGGCAGGCGCAGCAGACACACCATAAAAAGCTACTTGATGTAAATAACCGTAAACGTGTGCGCGAGGCAATCTTCGATCAGCGACCCTTGAAGATTCAAAAGCACCTTGTCGGTTTCTGTGAGTTCGAGCTGGATCGCAAGCGTGCAGCAGCCGCGACCCTGTTGGCACAGGATTTCCGACTGTGGCAGAACCTCAATAACCTGAAGGTGCACTTTGCCGACGGCAGTGAGCGTTTTCTTACCGATGAGGAGCGCCTCACCCTGGGGGATAAGCTTGGCACCAGCAAAAAGATGACATGGGACCAGGTACGCAAGGAGTTAGAGTTCCCCGAGCGTTCCACTATGTTTAATTTGGAGCGTACCTATAAAAATGGCCTGATGGGTAACCAGAGTGCGGCGGTGTTATCCAGTGTGCTGGGCAAGAAGGCGTGGAAGGCGCTTGGTGAACGCAAGCAGGAGGCGCTGGTAACCGACCTGCTTACCATCACTGATGATGAAGGATTGTTGAAGCGCCTGCGGCGTCACTGGCGTT
>JAOUPN010000123.1 GCA_029879905.1 Nitrospira sp.
GTGCAATCGAATCGCTTTACCTTCTACAAGAACCGGATCAAAAGCCTGAATTCCAAGCCTGTGCAAGGTCGGCGCTCGATTCAACAGCACCGGATGCTCTCTGATCACTTCATCGAGAACATCCCATACCTCCGGCCGCTCTTTCTCCACCAATCGCTTCGCGCTCTTAATAGTCGTCGCGGCCCCTCGCGCCTCCAACTTATGGAAAATAAACGGCTTGAATAATTCCAAAGCCATTTTCTTAGGCAGCCCGCACTGATGCAGCCGCAACTCCGGTCCCACGACGATGACCGTTCGTCCCGAATAATCCACCCGTTTCCCGAGCAAATTTTGACGAAAGCGACCTTGCTTGCCTTTCAACATATCGCTCAATGACTTGAGCGGACGCTTGTTCGGTCCTCGGATCGCCCGACCTCGACGGCCGTTATCAAACAGCGCATCGACCGCCTCTTGCAGCATGCGCATTTCGTTCCGAATGATGACGCCGGGAGCCTTCAACTCCATCAACCGCTTAAGCCGATTATTCCGATTGATGACACGGCGATACAAATCATTGAGATCAGACGTAGCAAACCGACCGCCATCAAGAGGCACAAGAGGCCGTAACTCAGGCGGCAGCACGGGGATTACATCCAGAATCATCCATTCCGGCTTATTCCCAGACTTACGAAACGCCTCAAGAACCTTCAGGCGCTTCGCATACTTTTTCTTCATGGCTGCCGACGTAGATTCTCGAGCCTTGACTTGCAATTCATCCCACAGCGTATTGATATCGATTTTTCGCAGTAACTCTCGAATAGCCTCCGCACCAATCCCTGCCTTGAATCCGCTGGTTCCGAACTCTGAAACCAAGACACGCAGCTTGTCTTCTGAGATTAATTCTTTTTCAGAAAGTTCAGTTGAGCCCGGATCGAGACAGACATAACTTTCAAAGTAGAGAATTTTCTCCAACTGCTTCAAACTCATGTCCAACAGGGTCCCGATACGACTCGGCACACCTTTCAAAAACCAAATATGGGCAACCGGCGCGGCCAATTCGATATGCCCCATCCGTTCACGACGGACTTTTGATTGTATGACTTCGACGCCGCATTTATCGCAGACGATGCCGCGATGTTTCATCCGTTTATATTTCCCGCAGTTACATTCCCAGTCCTTGATCGGACCGAAAATTTTAGCGCAGAAGAGCCCGTCCTTTTCCGGTTTGAACGACCGGTAGTTAATCGTTTCCGGCTTCTTCACTTCCCCATAGGACCAAGACCGGATTTTCTCAGGTGAAGCGATGCGGATGCGCATGGCATCGAAAGACACGGAATCCCGCTGCTTCTCAAACAATGTGTATACACCTTCCAAGGTTGCAACCTCCTCCGTTGCCGAGCAGTACCCGGCACACCAGGGTTAGTCTTGCGTCTTGACGAGTTCGACGTCGAGCCCTAAGCTCTGTAATTCCTTGACCAAGACATTAAACGACTCGGGTAGCCCCGGCTCCAGATACGGCTCACCCTTCACGACCGCCTCATACATACGCGATCGGCCCGGCACGTCGTCTGACTTGACAGTCAGGAATTCCTGTAACGTCGAAGCCGCCCCATAAGCCTGCAACGCCCACACTTCCATCTCACCCAGCCGTTGCCCTCCGAACTGGGCCTTCCCGCCCAAGGGCTGCTGCGTGACCAATGAATAGGGGCCGATAGACCGAGCATGGATCTTGTCGTCCACCAAATGGTGGAGCTTGAGCATGTACATATACCCGACGGTGACCGGACTTCCGAACGGCTCACCGGTCTTTCCATTCACTAATTGGCTCTGTCCGCTGGTCGGCAGCTTGCCCTTTTTCAGCAGTTCTTTGATTTCTTTTTCCGATGCTCCGTCGAACACCGGGCTCGCCACCTTAATCCCAAGGGCTTTTGCCGCCCAACCCAGATGGGTTTCGAGAATCTGCCCGACATTCATACGTGACGGAACGCCGAGCGGATTTAAGACGATCTCAACCGGAGTCCCATCCGGCAAATACGGCATATCCTCCTCAGGCAACACGCGCGAGACGACACCTTTATTGCCGTGGCGTCCGGCCATTTTGTCGCCGACTTGGATCTTGCGTTTCATCGCAATGTACACTTTCACGAGCTTGATGACTCCCGGAGGTAGCTCATCGCCTCGCTTCAAACGACCGACTTTTTCATCGTAGAGTGTTTGGAGAATTTCGATCTGTTCCTTCGCCCGACGTTCGACATCCTCCAATTCCTTTTGCTCATCCGGATCGCTGAGAATGATGTGGCGGACCATATCATCAGGCAAGCGCTTCAAAATTTCGGCAGTTAACTTGCCTTTTTTCTTCAGAATGACATCACCGGTATCGACGTCCATCAGATCCCGACCGACCACTTTCCCTAGCAGCAGCTTTCTGATCTTCTTCGTTTTTTCTTCGTCGATGATCCGAAGCTCTTCATGATGGTCCCGCTGCAATTTCATTTGGTCATCGGTTTCGATGCTCTTGGATCGCTCATCTTTATCGAGACCTTTACGGGAGAAAATTTTCACATCGACCACGATGCCTTCCACTCCTGGAGGCACGGTCAATGAGGTATCTTTGACGTCGCCGGCCTTCTCGCCGAAGATCGCTCGGAGCAGCTTTTCCTCCGGTGTGAGCTGCGTTTCTCCCTTCGGCGTCACCTTTCCGACCAAAATATCTCCGGGCTTGACTTCGGCACCGATACGGATAATCCCGCTTTCATCGAGATTTCTGAGCGCTTCTTCACCGACGTTGGGAATGTCCCGCGTAACATCTTCCTTCCCAAGCTTCGTATCGCGAGCTTCGACTTCGAACTCTTCGATATGAATCGAGGTAAAGGAATCCTCGCGCACGAGTCTCTCGCTCAACAAAATGGCGTCTTCAAAGTTGTACCCGCCCCATGGCATAAAGGCCACAAGCACATTCTTCCCGAGCGCCAATTCTCCATGATCGATCGCCGGGCCATCTCCAAGTACTTGCCCCTTCTTGACGGGCTGACCGAGACGAACCACCGGTGTTTGATTGATGCAGGTATTCTGATTGGACCGTTGGAATTTGATCAGGTCATAGACATCGAGTCCCGAATCTTTTCCCTTCTTCCCTTCCTTGGCATCGGCTCGAACGACGATGCGCGTGGCATCCACGCTTTCAACCACGCCGGCTCGGCGAGACTGGATGACATAGCCGGAATCACGTGCGACGACCGATTCCATCCCCGTTCCCACCAAGGGTGACTCCGACACCACTAAGGGAACCGCCTGGCGTTGCATGTTGGAACCCATCAGCGCACGGTTCGCGTCGTCATGCTCCAAGAACGGAACGAGCGCGGTCGCAACGCTGACAACCTGCTTCGGAGACACATCCATGTATTCGATTTTATCCGGCGAGGCGATAATGAAGTCCCCGCCATGACGACACGATACCGTCTCCGACACAAGCCGACCGGTTCCATCGACTTTAGAGTTCGCCTGCGCAATGATGTATCGATCCCCTTCGATCGCGGAGAGAAATTCAATCTCATCCGTCACACGGCCTTTGACGACCTTCCGACAGGGTGCTTCGATAAACCCGAATTGATTGATTCGGGCATACGTTGCCAGAGACGTAATGAGTCCGATATTCGGTCCTTCCGGCGTTTCAATCGGACAGATACGGCTGTAATGCGACGGATGCACGTCTCGAACTTCGAAACCCGCTCGCTCCCTGGTAAGACCTCCGGGACCAAGGGCCGACAAGCGGCGTTTGTGCGTGATTTCTGCCAACGGATTCGTTTGATCCATAAACTGCGATAATTGACTGCTGCTGAAGAACTCTTTCACCGCCGCCACGACCGGCTTGGCATTGATCAGGTCATGCGGCAATACCGTCTCCATATCAAGGAGATTCATCCGCTCCTTGATGCTCCGTTCCATCCGCACCAATCCAAGACGGAACTGATTTTCCAGCAACTCGCCGACCGACCGCACCCGGCGATTTCCCAAATGGTCGATATCGTCTATTTCGCCTTTTCCCATCTTGAGACCGACGAGATACCGAATCACTTCGACAATATCTTGCGCCGTCAGAGTCCGCTGATCGAGAGGCAGATCCAGCGCAAGTTTTTTATTGAGCTTCAAACGCCCGACGGGAGACAGATCATAACGCTTGGAATTGAGAAATAAATTGTCGAATAAGGCTCTTGCCGTATCAACCGACGGAGTTTCGCCGGGACGAATACGCCGGTAAATTTCAACCATGGCCTCTTCCTTCGAGGCGATTTTCTCCATTTCCAACGTATCAAGAATGACAGGCGTCGCGGACGCCATGTCGAGATAGATGACCTTGAATTCCTCGATGTCGCTTTCCGCAATCGCTTCGACGATTTCTGCCGTCAGTCGTTGATTTTTCTCCGCCAACTTGTTCTTCTTGGAATCCACTAATTCCGTAAGGACAGCTCGGCCGACTAATTCGCCGGGGGACATCGGAATCTCTTTCACCCCGGAAGCTTTCAGCTTGGCGATCAAGCCTTTGGTCAACCTCGCACCTTCCCGAACCAACGGTTCCTTGGCGCCCTTTTCTACGACATCGGCTGCACATCGAAGCCCATGATGAATGTCCGGATCCAGTTTTCGAAACATTTTGCCCTTGGACATCCGGATTTCTTCGACGGGATAGTACATCTTGAGCAAGTCATCGCTGGAAAATCCGAAGGCCTTCAACAAAATAGTGGCAGGCATTTTCCGGCGCCGATCGATGCGGACATAGAGGATGTCTCGGGCATCAAACTCAAAATCCAGCCAGGAGCCACGATAGGGAATGATGCGTGCCGAAAATAAGACTTTCCCGCTGGCATGAGTCCGCCCTTTATCGTGCGTAAACGACGCCCCAGGCGATCGATGAAGCTGGCTGACCACCACCCGTTCGGTTCCATTGATGATAAAGGTGCCTCGTTCGGTCATCAGCGGTAGCTCGCCGACATACACTTCCTGCTCACGAACATCGAGCACTTTTTTCCGTGGCCCCTTGTCTTCTTTATCGAAGACGACGAGACGCACCCGCAATTTCAACGGCACCGCAAACGTCATGCCTTGCTCAAGACATTCCCGTTCGTCGTACTTCGGCGTTCCCAACGTATAACTCGAAAATTCGAGCATCGCGGTATTGTTGTAATCCGGAATCGGAAAAACACTCGCCATTGCCGCCTGCAGCCCATGGTCCTTCCGGCGTTCCGGCTCCATTTCGAGCTGCAAAAATTCTTCGTACGAGCGCTTTTGAATCTCGATCAGATCCGGAATATCGATATTCGTTCGAATGCGAGAAAAATCCTTCCGCTCGACGAACTCTAATAGAGTCGTTTCGGACATCCCTCTTCCTCCACGCAGGTCGGTCGGTGAATTGAGATCACGGCACAGCCGTCACGAGTCGACGAGACAACCTCGCGGACTCGTGCCCAGCCCATGCACTCCATGACCGTCAACGAATGATACCCGTTACTTGATCTCGGCTTTTGCGCCACTCTCTTCGAGTTTTTTCTTCACGGTCTCGGCTTCATCCTTGGCCACCGCGGTCTTCACCGGCTTCGGTGCCCCTTCCACCAATTCCTTGGCTTCCTTCAGCCCGAGACTGGTCAGCTCTCGCACCACCTTGATGACCTGAATCTTCTTGTCGGCCGGAACTGCCGCGAGAATCACGTCAAATTCCGTCTTCTCTTCGGCAGGCGCAGCCGCGGCGGCACCGGCAGGCATAGCGGCAACTGCAACCGGCGCTGCAGCCGTCACTCCGAATCGTTCTTCCAATCCCTTTACCAACTCCGCCAAGTCCAGCACGCTCATGCCTTCAATCGCTTTAATCAATTCCTCTTGTGACAATTTTGATGTAGTGGCCGACATGTCTCCCTCCCCTTTCTTTTTATCCTGGATGGCTGCAACGACTCTGACAAATTTCGATAAGACCGCATTTAACGTATACACAACGCCTCGGATCGGTCCCTGCATGGCCGAGAGCAGCATCGCCACAAGGACTTCCTTCTTGGGAAGCTCTGCGACTTTCACCAATGCCTCTGGCTGAAGGACTTTCCCCTCCAACACACCGACAGTGATGCGCATCTTCTCATCGCGCTTTTCCGCTCCGATAAACTCTCGTAACACCTTGGTAGGCAACACCGGGTCATCGTACCCGATGACCAAACCCAGAGGCCCTTTGAATTCCTCCCGAATCTCTCCCAGCGAGGTGCCTTCCGTTGCACGAGCTGCGAGCCGATTCTTCACCACGCGGTACTCCGCCTTGACCCCGCGCAGTTGCCGACGCAACTCGGTCATATGATTGACCGGCAGTCCGACGCACTCCGTTAATATGGCGAGCCGAGCTCGGCCGAATTTCTCCGACAGCTCAGCGATAGCCGTGGCTTTTTCTTCCTTCTTCATTGCTCTCCCCTTCCTCGAACGACCGTCACTCGTCAACGATTGGTCTCGTGACTAACTCCACTGTTTGGCAAGTGCAATCGCGTCCAGTTTCACACCGGGGCCCATCGTGCTCGAAAGTGTGACGCTCTTCAGGTAACGACCCTTACATGAAGACGGTTTGGCCTTGATCACCGCCTCTAAAATCGCCGAAGCATTATCGTAGAGCTGGTCGGGGTTGAATGAAGACTTCCCCACCGACACATGCACGATGCCGGCCTTCTCAACCTTGTACTCCACCCGCCCCTTGCGAATTTCGGACACGGCCTTCCCGACTTCAAAGGTGACGGTTCCGGTTTTGGGGTTCGGCATGAGCCCACGCGGGCCGAGTTGCTTACCGAGCTTACCGACTGAGGCCATGAGATCAGGTGTGGCGATGGCGCAATCGAAATCCATCCACCCTCCCTTGATCTTTTCCATCAGATCATCCGACCCGACGAAGTCGGCACCGGCCGCACGAGCTTCTTGCTCCTTTTCCCCCTTGGCGAACACCAAGACGCGGACTTGCTTCCCGGTTCCATGAGGCAACGATGTCGTACCACGCACCATCTGATCTGACCGCTTCGGATCAACTCCCAAGCGAACTGCCATGTCGACGGACTCATCGAACTTCGCATAGGCGGCGCCCTTGACCGCCTCGACTCCCTCGCGTAGGCCATAGAGTCGCGGCTCGACCTTCTCCAATGCAGCCTTCATCTTCTTTCCCATAACGGCAACTCCTTCTCGCTCGACATCACCCTTGAATGATAATACCCATGCTCCGGGCGGTACCCTGAATAATTTTCGCGGCCCCTTCCACATCTGCCGCATTTAAATCCGCCATTTTTTTCTGAGCGATTTCGTCCAGCTGTTTCTGGGTGATTTTCCCGACCTTGTCTTTCTGTGGCACCGCAGATCCTTTAATAATCCCGGCGGCCTTTTTGAGAAGATCAGAGGCCGGAGGTGTCTTCATGATGAAGGTAAACGACCGGTCCTTGTACACGCTGATCACAACCGGAATGATACTGTCGCCTTCCTTCTGAGTCTTGGCGTTGAATTGCTTGCAAAACTCCATAATATTGACGCCATGCTGACCGAGGGACGGACCGACAGGTGGAGCAGGGTTTGCTTTACCGGCCGGAATTTGCAGTTTAATGAGCGCGGATACTTCCTTTGCCATCGTCTACTCCGTTCAAAATCCTCAAGATTGAATGTTCACGCACACCGGGCCGAGGGCCTTCACGGACCTCACCCAGCCACTTCACACGACTAAATCCGTTCCACCTGCAAAAACCCCAATTCAACGGGCGTCGACCGACCGAAGATGCTCACCATGAGCTTTAAACGACTATGGTCCTGATCCACTTCATCCACCAAACCATTGAATCCAAGAAATGGACCGTCAATGATCCGAACATTATCTCCCTTGATAAACTTGATTTGCTCGCGTGGCTCGGCCTGACCCGCATCGACTTGCTTGAGCAACGACTCCACTTCTTCACCGGTCAACGGCGTAGGCACGGTTCCTCCGCCCACAAATCCCGTGACCTTCGGAGTCTCCTTGATCATTTGCAATGTTTCATCCCCCAAGGGTGATTCAAGTTCAACAAGGACATACCCGGGGAAAAACTTCCGTCGGGACGTTCGGCGCTTGCCGTCCTTGATCTCAATCACATCCTCCGTCGGAACAAGCACTTGCCCGATCTTCTCTACTAACCCCATCTGATTGGCGCGTTCCATCAAACTGGCCTTGACGCGCCCCTCAAATCCCGCATACGTATGAATGACGTACCAGTTTTTCTCCATGCCTCACCCTTTAAGGCCTTATACGTCTCCGCCCTGCTTCGCACAGCAGCGACGGAAGGCCGTCGCTCCTTAAATCAATTTCCCCACCAACCAGGTAAGAAACGAATCGACAACGGATAGATAGAGCGACATCAGAATACAAAATATAATGACCACGGTCGTAGACCCGATGGTTTCGGCACGGGTCGGGAAAGACACCTTCTTCAACTCGGCCCGCACATCCGTCATAAACAGCCGAATAGAATCTGTCATGCGCGTAAACATCGTTGCTCGCTTTCCTTCTAGATACCGGACCTTGAGAATCCCATTCTCAGAAGCCTACCCACCCCTCGGCAATCTTTACTTCATCCTACCGGCAGCCATCCGATAGCAGTCGGCACCGGCAAGCTCCAATCTCCGCCCCGGAAACACAGTTATGGGGCTTACCCCATCCAGCTCAATTGAATAGCCATCCGGGCCAAGCACATTCTGTTTGGCAGGGGCACTAGGATTTGAACCCAGACTCTCGGTTTTGGAGACCGATGTGCTGCCATTGACACCATGCCCCTTCCCGAACGTGAAACGCGGGAGGCGAAACCCAGGCATCAAACGCCCTCTCACCCCTTACGCCTCACGCCTCACCAGTTATTTCACCTCTTTATGAGGCGTATGTTTCCGGCAAAACCGACAAAACTTATTCCGCTCCAGCCGATCCGGATCATTCTTCTTATTTTTATTCGTCGAATAATTCCGCTGCTTACAGGTTGTGCATGCCAAATCTATAATTTCGCGCATCTCTTCACCTTCGTGATCCGTGATCTGCCATGCGTGACGAGCTCCTATTCACTCATCACACATCACTCTTCACTGCTGTCTTACGCCAGAATTTCCGTCACGACACCGGAGCCGACGGTTCGCCCGCCCTCACGCACCGCAAAGCGCAGCCCCTGATCCATCGCAATCGGACTGATCAGCTCGGCCGTCACACTGACGTTGTCGCC
>JAOUPN010000523.1 GCA_029879905.1 Nitrospira sp.
ACGCGGCATGGCAGACTTCCATGGCGCACCTTCAATCGGAAGACCGACGCCGCCTTTTTTGATGCGCCAGAACAGATAGCTTTCCTGCAACATCGCGATCGTCGTGGGATCGGCAAAATTGGCGGGTGGAGGATTGTATCCTCGTGCAGCTGGCCCCTTGCCATCAAAATTTCCCCCGTGACAGGGGGAACAAAAGGCCGCATAAAACCCTTTCCCCTGCATAATATTCTCCGGGGTCTTGGGGACTGGGTTTGACAGCCCCGTGTACTCTCCCGGCGGTGCAGGATGGATCGTTCGACTCTCCGCCGGTGGAGCATCGCTCGTTGCGGTGCTGCCGTAGGTTTGCCAGCCCACCAACAAAGGAAACAGAACGAGGATTCCATAGCGAAACGCCTGCAACCCTCCGATATTCTCTCCGGTCAGGAACCGTTGCATCGGCCCCCAAAAGGCCTCTTTCGATTCTCCGCTCAACGTTTCAAAGATCACGATACCGGCTGCAGTCAGCAGGAGATATAGAAATATCAGGCTTGAGGGAAGTGGCGCTGAGCCTGGGATATACGGCAGCACAAACTTCAGGAACACATACATGGCTACCATGAGTATGATCGGCTTACCTAACGCGCCCATACGTTCCTCCCTAGTGCGCTTCTGCAATAGCCAATGGAGCAAATTCAGCCGTTTTTACCGGGGCCGGCGATGCCTGGCCAGGTATTTCCAGGTCAGACAGGCCAACAGAAATTGGCTCCCCACTCATCTGTTGGAGAAATGCGATGACGGCCAAAATTTCATTCTTCGAAAGCCCGATCGGATCCTTATCAATAGCGGGCATTGTCGCTGGATATTCCTTCGGCACCCCCCCATGGCGGTAATCCTGATACACGAACGCCAGAGGATCGGTCAGGCTTTCATAGAGGAATTCCTTGCTCAGTTTGGCGCCGATTCCCTTTAAATCCGGACAACGGGCGGATTCGCTTGGACCGATGGAATGACACAATGCGCATTGCCCCTTGCTGAAGAAGACAGTTTGCCCGATGGCTGCGATGTCCGTCGGGGTCTTGATACTGGCGATGTCGACCTTTTCCTCTGCTGGAGGAAGAGACGCCAACTGCGGTACGGCGAGGGACATGAGCGAGAACAACCCCAATACGATGGCAACAAATCCCGTGACCCGCAGAAAGACAGCCTTGATGAACAGAAGGATCAGAATCCCGATCCCCACGATTGACAGTGCGATTAATTGTAGCTGTGCGACTTCACTCATAGCTCTCCAACTCGTAAGTGTGTCGGTCTGTGTCTTTTTGATGCATGACGCTCACCTATTGTTACTGCCGCTCTTCTGGGGATCCTCCGGCCATTGCCGGAATGCCGTGCGGCAGGTCTCCTTTTCCTGTTCCAGAAGCGGTCTTATACTTATCACCCATGGTGGCAACCCAGAAGATAAATGCAACGAGGATACAGAAGAAAAATGTGCAGAATGCCATAATCAGCGAGGCGCTGCCGAGAGCCGGCGAATAGGCATACGGCGACGTATCCCGCATGACGCCATACACATGCCAATGGACGCGGGAGGAAGAGCGCGCGTAGCCCATGAGCGTCATGAGGAGGATAACCATGACGGCATTGAGGACGAGGGCATACCCGGCGCGCGGAGGCATACTGCCCCAGACCATCTCCGTCGTCGTTTTGGCACTCTTGAGCAACAGCGCCGTCAACGGCGTGATCGTGAGAATGACGAAGCCGACGATCGCCACCTGAGATGTGGAGAAATAATTAATGCGAACGATCGCCGGTACAAAATACCCCCACACTCCAAGAACAATGACAGCAAGACTCGCCACCACCAACACGGCGCCCATGACTGCTTTTCCAAACTTCGCCCACCCCGCTGTATCCTGTTTCCCCGCCCGCCAATACATCACGAAGCTCATGAAGGTAATAAGAATCATGAGGTTCGAGACCGTCATTTTGGCCGACATAACGCCAAGGACACCGAGCAATGGATGGTGAGCACCTCCCATTTTCTGGGCCTCTTCGATGCTGGCCACAAGTGAGTGCGGGGTCATCCACACGGCAAGACACAGCAACAGGCTGACTAACATCATCAACATGGCTCGACGATACTTCGCCTCAGATCCGGGAATGCGATAGGTAATCCCGAGCCAGAAATAATAGTTGGATCCAAGGAACAAAACCCCGATCAGCATGGCCTGGATGATGAAGAGCCAGGAGAGAAATCCTCCCATCAGTGTAATGCCCATCTGTTGGTTGTACTGATAGATTTCCCGCATGAGCCAATATCCGGCAAACGGCAGGGCCAACAGACCGAACACTCCAATAAAGTTTCCG
>JAOUPN010000124.1 GCA_029879905.1 Nitrospira sp.
CGACCGGGGTGACAGGTATTCACTTTGTGCCGGGTAACCCGAGGACCTTCATGGGAGGCGTCGCATGGTACTTTTAGCAGGGTGCAGAAAAAGGCTGCCGGCGGCGTTCTCGCGAGGCGTGAAAAGTGAAAGGTGAAACGTAAAAGGTGAAGGACAGAATATTTGATGGTGTGACGTTCTGAAACTTTTTACCCGCCTTCGCAGGAAGCCGGGCTGGAAGGCCGTGAGGCTCCACGTTTGACGTCTAACGGATTGAAAACAGTCTGTATGAGTATGCTGCGGGTTGCTTTGTGGGAGGTTCAGAGGTTCTATTGCTACGTGATTCTCTCGAACCAAACAAATTCCCTCCAGCCTATTAGGCTACGATGCGGCAAAGTGCAATGTGTAATGATGTATGTTGAATGGGATGATTCGGTAGTGACTGATCAGCAGGAAGGATGATGAAGTTCACTCCTCTTCCATGTGAATTTTTCAATCGCCCGACGGTGACGGTTGCCCGCTCATTGGTCGGCAAGTATGTGGTGCGTGACCAAGGGGCCGGAATGATCGCCGGAAAGATTATTGAGGTAGAGGCCTATGTCGGGGAAAAAGACAAGGCATGCCATGCATCAAAGGGACGAACGGCCAGGACTGAAGTCATGTTCGGTCCACCGGGGATATCGTACGTCTATCTCATCTATGGCATGTACCATTGCCTGAATGTGGTCACTGAACGGGTAGATTTTCCTGCGGCGGTTCTGATTCGAGCTATGGAGGTTGACGGTGAGCTGATCGACGGTCCCGGGCGTCTGTGCCGTGCCCTTGCAATAGACCGATCGCTCAATAGAATTGATATGACCCTCGGAAGCGGTCTGTGGTTCGAGGACCGTGGCGTTCGGGTTCCGCAAGGCGAGATCGAACGATATCCCCGTATCGGTGTGGATTATGCCGGGGAATGGGCGAAGAAATTGTGGCGATTTCGTTTAGGGATGGAACGGAAGAGGACCATTCGTCGACGGAAGTCGTAGCAGTATGTTGTCCGGTCCTGGTGAAGGGAGTGCATGCACGGGCCGCTGTCTTGTGACAGTGGCCCGTGTGGGTATGACTTACGGGATCTTTCGATCGCTGCCGATTGTTGTGGCCGATTTCACCGGAGGAGCAATGGTGATGTTCGGACCATCCACATTTGGGAGTCGTCCTGCGCCTTGCCCCTTGGTAATGCGGGCGTTATCGGTTTTGGACAGATTTTGCTCGGCATTCTTGATCGAGTCTGCGGACTTCAGCAGCCACTTGTCGCCGTGGGCATCAGCCTGTCCGGGATCATTGGCCGTGGGTTGGCCGGTTACAGGGCTGCCCGAGTTCTTCATGGGATAGCCTTCATGCTTGGGCAGGAGCGCCGGATTAGCCGAGGCGATCGAAAACGCACAAAGAACGGCGGAGGCTGTCGCAGCTGCGACGATGGAAAGTTTCATACCTCTACTCCTTTTGAAGAATATGTTGGATGAGAACCTCATGGTCAGCCTGGCGCATAGGAATGATCAGAGCAAGTGAGAGGGATCATAGCCACGCCGGGCATTCTCTGTCAAACAGGAACGCATTATTTCGGGAGCCGCGGGGCCGCACATGACGCAACAGGATCTACTGCGAGGTCTTCCGTCGAACAGGACGGCGACTACGGCTACGATGACGGAATGCCGGTCCGCGACTGACGCCCGGGAGTCTGATCGTCACGGTGGTCCCTTCGTCCGGTATGCTGCCGATAGCAATAGATCCGCCGTGCTCTTCGACGATCTTTTTCACCGTGGGGAGGCCCAGGCCGATCCCCGATCGTTTCGTCGTGAAAAAGGGTTCGAAGACTTTGTCTACCATATCCGCTGGAATCGGAACCCCATTGTTCTTGATCACCACCTGCACCTCGGTACCTTTTCCGGCACGATGTTGGGTGACCTGAATATCGAGATGGCCGCCCGGCGCCATCGCTTCGCAGGCATTGGTGAATATGCTCAGGAAGACTTGTTGTAGCTTGGCTTCATCGGCGCGTACCGGCGCGATGACTTTGGCATAGTCCTTGGTGACCTGAATTCTGGTAGCCTCCAGATCGGTCGCCAGGACGACAAGGGAGCTTTCCAAGACCTCGGGAATTCGACAGAGGTGTCGATTCAGCTCCAGTGGTTTGGCGAAGTCCAGAATCTCGTTCAAGATCGCCTCAATCCGAATGAGGTCACGCATCGCGTTTTCGACCCGTGTTTGCGGGTCAAAATCCAGAATGGCTTCCCCCGTCAACTCCTCGAGCTGTGCACGGATCGAGGCCATGGGCTCACGGATTTCTGTGGCCAAGAATCCGCTGAACTCGCCGATTGCGGCTTGGCGTTCTTGCTTGCGAATGATCGGTTCTGATGGGAGCGCAGGAGTCGGTTGCTCTGACGGCTCTCCCTCAAGAGACGTCGGAGCGGAACTCGGTGCCGGTGTTTGTAAGAGGTCCGCAAGTTTGACGATGATGGGCTCCAGCGTGCGGGCATCGGTCGTTTGATAGCGTTGAGCTTCCTTGGCACCCAACGTCAGTGTCCCACCGACTTGGCCTCGGACGAAGAACGGTACGACCAACGACGATAGATATCGGTCCTTGAAGAGATGTTTGTGATCAAGAAACCGGCCCTGAGTGGAGGCAAGATCGTGATCGGCGCGGGGCTTGCGATGCCGAACGGCCCAGCCTGCGGCAGAGCTATCCAGCGTGAGGCGTTGTCCGGGCTTGAGGTCTTTTTTTGTATCTTTCTGTTCGCTCTTGGCGTCCCCCACAACGCCTAACACTTCCACGTTGCCCGCCAGCGGGTCATAGTAGCAGGCCCAAGCGCGATCATAGGGAGCCAATTGGCTGGTTTCCGCGAGGATGGCCTCGATCTTCTGCTGTAGCTCCGGAGAGAAATGTGTCGTGATCGCCGGAAACATTTCGGCTCCGTCCGACGGAGACGGGACCGGTTCCTGAGACACATAGGAACGACCGAGGAGCACATTGGTATTGAATAGGCCATCGCGATCGAGTGCCTTCGTGACGGCCTCGCCCGCATGGTCCAAAAGGGCTTTTTCTTTCTTGGTAAACGTCGCGCCTTCTTTTCGCCCAACGACCAGGTACCCATAGAGGCGGTTGAGATGGCGAAGAGGGATCCCCAACAGTGATTTGGCGCCGGGCATCACCATCTGTAGACGAATGGTGTGGGCGGCGTCCTGATCAGATCCGGGGTTGGGCAACGTGGCAGATCCGTCGGACGACAGGGCGCGAAGAATTGCTTTGACGTCTCGGGGTGTGAATCCACGTGATGCACGTTCGATCAGCGGGCCGTTTTCTTGCTGAACGATCGCCGCCAACGCCGAATCAAACGCCATATCGTTGAGAGCGGCATTCAGCGTCCGCTGAAGATGCGTTTCAGGTGTCGCTTTTGTTTGAGCAGGTTGCGTGGCCATGGTTGTATCAGCAGTTCGAAGCGGCATTGTAACGGGAACGGTTGGAAATATCTACTGAATCGTCCGGTGAACGTATTTCTATTCCAGTGTCTTTAGTCGAGCATTTACTCCGGATTGATGATCTTCGGAGGACGGCGGGGTTCGTCGGGCGGTTCAAACGGTCGTTCAGGCGGGCGGCGGTCGGCAAACCAATTATTCAGAATCATCGTGACGATGCTGATGACCAGTGCGCCGCCGACGGCGGACCAGAAGCCGGACACGCTAAAACCCTTTACGAAATAGGCTGTCAGTCCCAACAGCAGTGCATTCAGGACGACCAGGAAGAGTCCCAGCGTAAAGACGATCAAGGGAAGCGCCAGCAGCAAGAGGATGGGACGGAGTAGGACGTTGAGGATCGTCAACACGAGCACGGCCGCCAGGCCGGCCAGAAAGCTCTCGGCTTCGAGCCCGGGCACGGTGGCCACGGCTAAAAACACTGCGATTCCCGTGATGAGGATACGCGTGAGGATACTCCGCGGGCCTCCTTGAAACGGGGAGTCATGGGTCACGCGGGTGAACCGAATGAGGGGCATAGGCTAAAATTATTCGGACAGGTCAGGAGCCTGTCTCATCATGGGCGAATAGTGAACGATGTCGGCGGTCAACGCCTTCTTGTCTTTTGTCGCCTGAATGATCACGCGGTCTTCTACGGATGGTGGTTCGTTCGACTGCGGGTCGTATTTGTTTTTGAATCGTGTCTGTTTCGTCAGCTTTAACGAAACGAGCGGACCTCTGGATGTTTTGACGACGATGTGGCTACTGTCGATCTCGGCGGTAATACCGACGACGTGCAGGGTGGTTGTTTCGGCAGGAGGAGCCGCTTGGGCCGTCAGCAGCCACCCGAACAAGATGAATCCAATAATGATGATTCCCGTATGTCTCATGGCGTATCGTTGATCCGTCTTAGGGGTGGATACACTGTGTGATCGCACAGTGTCGGGCGTCAAGGGCACTGCCCGCCACTGTTATACAAATTCTTCGTTGCGCATGTCACTGGAGTACGAGGGAGACGGAGTCGGTTGCAGGTCCACGACGCGGTAGACCAACACCGCAAGAACCGGCAGATGCATGAGCAGTCCGCTCACACCCATGAACCATTCGCCGATCCAGAATGTCACGCTGAGATTAAACACCAGGACCCCATAATAGAGCCCGACGCCAAGGAGTAGGCCGGTGATCGGTGAAGCCGGGAACGTCCGCGTCGATAATCTGCGCTCAAGCGGAAAGTAGAAGGCCAGGGACAAGAGGCCGACGATGAACCAGCCGATGTAGTTGGCAGCGGGCACGCCGAAGTGAAATCCCGACTCAGGGTAATAGTAGATTTTCCCAAGGAACCATCGGTCGCCGCGTAGTGCGATCGGGTCGATTACCATATCTATGAAGGCAAAGAGTAAGGCTGTGAGAACCAAGACCTTCCAGCCTGTTCGCGTCGGACCGTCAAGTTGGAGCTGTTTTAATCCCAACCCGAAAGAAAACGAGCCACGGTCGATGGGGAGTACGAGGCACAGTGCCAGACAGTAAGCGGCATATAGGAGAAAACTGAACGAGAGTGAATCCATGAAGGGGACATCGGCAAGGTACAGTTCCTGTCCCACCGTTGAGCCGTTATAGAAATACCATCCGAAGGGGAAGCCTGTTCTTGTCGAGGAAAATTCGCAGACGAAGGCCGTGAGCCAGCTGACGGTCCAGAATCGCCATGTGCGTGACCAGCCGATCAGTCGAACGGCTGCGTACAAAAAGGCCGCCAGGAACAGAAAGACGTATGGACGGAGCAGAACTGTTTTGAAAAAGAGATCAAGAATGTCCATGGATATTGTCGGCTAAAACCTCGGTTCACACGGTAGCATTCTCAATTGTGAAGATTCAAGGTGTTCGAAGACGTGATGGGAAAAACTGTGGGTTACACGTAGCCGTGCGCTTTGAACCACGTGACGGCTTTCCCGATTGCAACTTCAGGAGGTGTTTGAGGAATTCCGAGTTCGCGAATGGCTTTTGAGCAGTCGTAATGCATCTTATACTTGGCCATCTTCACCCCTTCGAGGGGGATGCGCGGAGGTTGGCCGGTCAAGTTTGCGATCCAGTGATTGGCATAGGCCAGCGGAAGCACGGCCAAGCGAGGAAGCTTGACTGCCGGAGCGTTGATCCCGGTCAGTGTGCTCAAGATGTCAAACACCTCGCGCAGCAGAAGATTCTTGCACCCGAGGATGTATCGTTCGCCGATCCGGCCTTTCTGCATCGCCAAGAGGTGCCCTTCCGCCACGTCATCGACATCCACGATGTTCATGCCGGTTTCAATATAGGCCGGCATGCGGCCCTTCATGAAATCGACGATGATTTGGCCGGTCGGTGTCGGTTTGACGTCGGCTTCGCCGACCGGTGCGCTGGGATTGACGATGACGACCGGGAGCCCTTCTTTCGCCAACCGGAGAACTTCTTGCTCAGCGAGGTATTTAGAGCGTTTGTAATGTCCCGCCATCTGCGCAAGCGAGACGGGTGTCTCCTCGGTGCCAGGCCCTCCGCCCGGCGGCAATCCGATGGCGCCGATTGTGCTGCAATACACGATGCGTTCCGTGCCGACATCACGTGCGGCTTCCATGAGGTGCCTGGTACCATCGACGTTGACCGTGTAAAAAATCGAGGGGTCCTTGGCCCACAGAGCATAATGGGCGGCGACATGGTAGAGGTGTCGGCAGCCTTGGAGCGCTTGCCTCAGTGACGCCGGATCGCGCAGATCTCCGGCTACGCGTTCGACCGGTAAATTTTGGATGTTTTGAAGGTCGGCATTGGGGCGAGCGATCACGCGAACGTCATGCCCCGCGCGCAGCAGCGCGCGGGCGACCGCTCCGCCGACAAATCCCGTCGCGCCTGTAACAAGAGCCTTCATAGGAAGTGCTGAGTGCTCAGTGCTGAGAACTGAGAGGGAATGGAGTAGAACAGTCTTGTCCGAAACTCAGCACTCATTTCTCAGTACTCAGCACTAATTTTTTCTAGAGGTGATATACCGCGCGATCTCGCGGAGGGGATCTGCGGGAGGTCCGAACGAATCCAGCCGCTCGATAGCCCGTGCGACACACTCATCCGCGAGTTTCCTGGCGCCGTCGGCTCCGTAGAACGTCGGGTAGGTTTTTTTGCCGCGTTCCGCATCGGTATTTGGGTTTTTTCCCAGTTCCTCGCGCGTCCCGGTCACATTAAGCACGTCATCGGCGATCTGAAAGGCCAGGCCGATGTCTTCCGCGTAGCCTGTCATGCTGTCCAATTGCCGGTCGGTCGCTCCTGCGGCGATCGCTCCCATGCGGACCGCCGCACGAATGAGCATGCCGGTTTTATGTTTGTGAATGTTTTGCAATGTGGAGAGATCAATGTCCTGATTCTCCGCTTGAATGTCGAAGACTTGCCCGCCCACCATGCCGAAGTTGCCGGACCCGTAGGCGAGTTCTTGAATCAATTGTACTTGTCTAGCCGGATCGCAGCCCTTCATGAGGTCGGGGCGGCTTACCAAGTCGAACGCCATGGTCAGCAATGCATCGCCCGCCAAGATCGCCATGGCTTCGCCGTACACCTTGTGGTTGGTCGGCTTGCCTCGGCGGAAGTCGTCGTTGTCCATCGAGGGCAGATCGTCATGGATCAGCGAGTAGGTATGGATGAATTCCAGCGAACAGGCGACGGGCATGAGCCCAGGCGGATTGCCGCCGATCGCTTCCGCCGCCGCGATGGTCAAAATGGGCCTGATACGTTTGCCGCCTGCCATGAGGCTATAGCGCATGCTCTCATGGAGCGTGGTCGGCGGTGTGACGGATGGCGGTGTAACCTCGTCGAGAAATTGGTCGACGGCAGTTTGTTTGCCTTTCAGGTAGTCCTTGATGTTCATGGATAGGTGGTCTTTCCAGGTTTGCTATACGGGACCTGCGCGGAGAGTAACAAACAGAGGGAGACGAGTCAAACGGGGGGAGGGGAGATGGCGAGGGGGCTCATGGCCTCCTGTGCTCGCGCCCCGCGCACGCGGGACTAAATCGGAGTCTATGTCAGGGGCGGTGCTCGGTGCATGCGCGCAAATAGGAGACCATGAGCCCCCTCGCCTGAGAGAAAGGAGAGGTAATGAAAAAGAGGTGATTTGACGTATATACGGCAATGCCGTATATGGGGAAATCTGGTTGTTGCTGGTCTACAGAAAGTCCATGCGTGACAACATTCCGGCGCATGTGCTTCGTCAAATCAAAGAGGAGTTCGATGATGCGTAAAGCTGAACGGAAATCTACCCGGCGCCGGTCTAAGGTGGATATTAGTGCTGAGCTGCTCTCGTCGGTGCGTGAAATGAAGGCCGGTATCCGTGCTCGCGTTCGGCGTCCAGAAATTTCAGAAGTCGTTCGCGCTCGTGTGGCGTCCGGGCTTTCTCAATCCGCCTTTGCGACACTGTTGGGCGTGTCTGTGCGCACCCTTCAAGACTGGGAGCAAGGCCGCCGCGAACCATCGGGGGCGGCCAAAACTCTGTTCAAGGTTGCCGAGCGCCATCCTGAAGTTCTGCAAGAACTTGTTGCGTGAAGTGGTATGGCTGAGCCCTTCTCCTGAAAAGAAGGAAAAGCCGAGATGAAGGGAGTGTGAGATGGCCTTCGCACTGTACGGTAAAGTGGCGCTGAAGGCGGGCATGTCTTCGCACAAACTATGGTAGCCGCATCTCGATCTGTGCATGCCATTGAGAAAAGCTGTGCTTGATGGTGCGGCAACCATTGCCCTATGATTTGACACTATTCCATCTGCCCCTGTATTATCACGACCAGAATTGTGGTCATTACTGATTGTCGAGGTGGGTTATGGCGAAGACGTTGCCGTTGTCGGAAGTGAAGACCCGTCTGCCTGAGCTTGTGGCGGGCGTGCAAGAGCGTGAAGAGGAAGTGGTTGTGACGAAAAACGGCCGTCCGGCCGCTATTCTGATCAATATCGATGAATACACTCGCCTTAAAGAAACCCTGGATGTCCTCAGTGATCCGGGGCTCATGAGTCAGATTGCTGAGAGCAGAGAGTTTTATAGGGCGAAACGCAAAGGGTTCTCGTTCGAGGACGTGTTCGGCGAGCCACTTATGCCTAACAAGAAGCGACGTACTGCGTGACCTCTTTCCGCCCAGACATCCCTCCACATGTCGCGGAGGTGATCCGTTTGCTTCATCCAGATATCAAGCGATTAGTCAAGTCAGCCGTTCGCGCCATTGTCGCGAATCCCGAATGTGGGGAGTCCCTTAAACGGGAGCTTGAAGGGCTGCGAAAGTACCGAGTTCGCCGATTTCGCATCGTCTATGCCATTGACCAGAAAACACGAGTCATTCGTGTGATGGCTGTTGGGCACCGTCGGCAGGTCTATGAAGAGCTGACAGCGCAACTCCGAGGAAAAGAATAGGACCGGTCTATATGTTCAATATGGCTTCCGAGATCCATCTCAAGGGTGCACTCGGTTATTGGGTCTCACGAGGCAGATCCGCATAGGCTTTCCCCCTCTTCCCTCGCTTGTTTTTCGCTTCGGCGTCCCGCTATACTCAGCGGCTATGAGTATTCGAAAAGCCGGTGGTGAATGGGAGCCGATGCTGCTCGGAGTCGAGCCGCGGCAATGCAAAGTCTGCAAGCAGGGTTTGTATCGGGACACGACGCTGCTTCGCGGCGGGTGGTCTCGGTGTACGGTGTGTGATGAGTTCGTTCACTACAGTTGTTTGGCC
>JAOUPN010000524.1 GCA_029879905.1 Nitrospira sp.
CTGCACCCGTGGATCTTCCTTCTGCAATGCCGTCACAGCCGACGCGGCCTTTTTGCAATAGCCACAGCGATAGTCGAAGAACTCAACGAGCGTGACTTCTCCCTTGAGGTTGCCGCTGACCGGAGACATCGGATCGTGAAGCAATTCCTGTTGTTTCGCTGCAAGCGCGACTTTCTGACGTTCCCGCAATTCGGCTTCGCGCTTGGCTTTCATCGCCTGCAACGACTCCATGATCACTTCCGGATGGGTCCGGATATACCGTTCGATCACGGTATCCGTGAGGTTTTGAGAGTCAACCGGCATGTCCTCGATTTCGTGAGCATTGGTTGCACCACCGGCCATGCAAAGGGCGAGAGTGGTACAGATATTCAGCAAAAACGGAACGCGAGAATTGATAGAACGACGACTCATGGATACTCCTCTACAAAGAATCAATTCACGGGTGGAATGACTGTTCAATCTGTGACAAGGACATAGAGTGCATGCCGAGAGTATAGCCGAGGGATACATCCGGTGCTAGTCACCGACTACGATACTGCTATCCCTGCACATATCAGAAGTGCTTCACGCACTCGTCACTCATCCAAACTTGGACGAAGAAGAAGAGGCCCGTAGGAAATGGCAAAGAGAAGATAGGCGCCGCTCCAGCTGACCGCAGCCAGTCCCATTACCAGATGATTGGTGAGACCGGTCACCGGGCCGAAAACTCGTACCAGCGCGCCTAGAAATGCCAACAGATAGATCGTGACCGTGAGCGGACCTGCATGGCGTTCCCTCCCTGTATCCCCGAATTAAAGAGTCCGGCCTCTTTGATTTCTTTCGATGCGCGGATTAGGATTCAACCGACGACCAAACTCGCTCGATCTCCGCAAGAGATTCGATATTGCCCGGGTCTTTCGGCCCCCAGATGCTGCTGTGGACGATATACCGAGCGACCTCCATGATCACCTTCGCCTGTCGATGAGTGAATCCACTTACATCTGGTTCATGATGAAGATTAATCAAGACCATGCCTGCGGCGGGGCCGCTTGGGTCAAGGACTGCTTGATGGAGCCAGGCCGGCAAGAATGCTACATATGCCTCATGCGATAGGAGTGGCAAGGCGCCATCGTTTGCGTTGATAAAATCACCGGGAATGTCTTGCCACATCATGCCCGTGAGCTGATCACGCAAGGCCGAACACTCTACGCACTCATGGGACACCACTGGTCCTGACACGATCCGTTGAGGAAATACGTTGAACAACATCTGTAGCATTGTTTCTGCTGAATACATCTTGAGCCGCCTAGTAATGTTTAGACGGACCCGTATAACAACGGGACCTGCTTATTTCCGTCCACATAACACACCACCCCAGTGACAAACGATACGCCATCACTGTTCCCACTTCAATGAGTTGCGACGGCAAGTCCATTCATCACAAATTCTTCTGCAAAACACTCTAAAGCTCGCTTAGAGATTTCGCTATTGAATGGCAATCTTAGATTTCTGATGAAGAAGCGGCTCTTCAGTCTCATGCCGTTATCTGCCAAACATTTGTGACAAGATGTACTGCAACCGTCCGATGAGCACGAGCCCAATTAACCGTGAAATTTCTAGACAGCCTCCCGCCGGCTTTGTCGGCAGAGGACCGTAGCAAGTCCCAATGATTTGTGGATATTGAGCGTCGTGCGCGGGCTGGAACCTAAGCCCTTACGTGGGAAGATGCACGCGAGCAGGCACTGAATCGCCTGCCTAAACTGTGAAATCCATGAGCCTCTAGCACGAGGCTGCCGGGGAATTAGCCAAAGCCGCCTACTGATACGAAAGCCGCCAGATTGAGGCCGATTAAAGGAGCCGCCCTTCTACTGCGACCACAAGTTAGGCCGTGACGCGCACGTTGTTGTGCAAGAATTCAGGCGCGAAGTCTGCGCCGTTCGGCCACACCAGCGTGTGGAACTCAGGATGAACCATGAAGGCTTTGAAGTAACCAAGGTCACGGAGGGGTTCGAATACCGGTCCTCGCAACTCTGCAGCCAAATCGATTTCCCCGACCGTCCCGTCACGAAACCGCAGCCACACCACGTATCCACCGACATATCGAGCTTCGACAATGTGATAATTCATCGCATCACTCCAAAGGAGCAATCCGATTGAGCGGACGCCCCTGCCGAGCCAGTTCCCAGTTATCTTGCAATTCTTGCTTGTGAAGCGCAGCCCACTCCAATACATGCCGAAGCGCTCGAGGCGGAAAATTGCCGAGGAATACCCCAGACTCTACCTCAACCGCAATCTCGTTGTCCCCATATACCGCATGGAAGTGTGCAACACCGTGCTCATTGTAGAACATGCC
>JAOUPN010000525.1 GCA_029879905.1 Nitrospira sp.
AGCTTCGGATAGAGCGGTGACGTCGGAGCTGGACGGACGCGCATGCCAACCTCCTGGGTTGCCAAGAGAATCTGGCCACCGATTCTACCTCAATTCCAAATCAACTGCGGAATCCGGGCTCATACACGCCTAACAACTCGTTTTAGCCGCAAACCACTCTGGATCACTCATGGTATCAAGGTCCCTAACTGGTGAATGTTTTGGTTAGGATATTATCGTGACTACATTCCAAACAATTCAGCGATTCTCATGACTTCCTACAGCCGTGTCAAGCCGCTGGAGCATCATAGACCGGGACGGGCTCCGCCTGTGCAGGAGCCTTGTATCTTGGTTCTGTATTTCTCAATCATATGGTTGGCCAGCCCCCTGGATGTGATAGGCCGCTGTCCCCTTGGTCCTGTGAGCCTTGAGATGACTCAGCTTCGACCCGCTGGAGGCTGGCATTGTGAGAATAAAGGTGGAGGGGAACCCCTTCAATCAGAACATGGTTTGGCCCTGACGGACAGGTTTCATGCTCCAGTTCTCCTCCCCGGTCACTCCCGACCCACCCAATACATTGGTCGACGCTTCAGATTCATCACTGCAAGCACGCGCACCCGGTCTGCTTTAATGGTATAGAGCAGCGCGTAGGGGAATCGGAGAAGGAGTCGGCGACGGATGGTCGCTGTGATCAGCGGACCAGCTTCGGGGAAATTTGCAATGGCCTGCGTACAACGCTCAACTTCATCAAGAAATGCACTTCCAAGTCCAGGACTTTCCGACTCGTAATATTGAGCGGCCTCGTTCAATTCACGGCGGGCCAATCGATGATAGGAGACGCGATCCATTCACTGTAGTTTGGCCCGAGCTTCCCGAAACACGTCTTTCGCGGAAGCGGATACGTCTGGCTGAGTACCCATCTCCATAGCTCTACGCTCAGCCTCCTCAACCCACAGTCTGGTATTTTCTTCTTCGGAGAGATTTTCCAAGCTCGCCAATAATTTTCCCGCCAGGCGAGCTCGTGACTTTGGATCAAGCTTCAACGCTTCGGCTTCAAGTTCCTGAATACTCATAGAACCATCCTACTCCAAACCCAATTGATGAGCCAAACGATATCACTCCGAAGTCTTGTCGATCATGTCCTTGAGGAGGAGATTGAATGCAACATGTTCAGCATATCCGTGCCGAACAGATTCAAATCTATCAGATTTCACGCCTGCCCAGCTACTTCCCGACCGGAATATTCTCCGTCCGCTTGACGATCTCGATCGGTTGGAAGACCGGATCTTGTGCGCCCTGGGATGATTCGGCTTCGACACGCTGGAGGAATGAGGCAGGGCCGGTTAGTGGACCGTAATTGAGTGCGACGTCGACATCGAACGTCTTGGTATCTTTGGGCGTCGGGAAGGTGAAGGTTTCTTCTCTCGTTTCTTCTGGTTTCAACACTGTGTCTTCCGTCACTTTCACAGCTTCAAAGTCAAAAATGGTGGGCTGTCCCTTGGCATCCAGATACGTCCGGCCATAGACACGTGTATCCGAAAACACGGTCTTGAGATTTTTCCCCTTGATGTCCAGATTCAAGACCACGGTCGCCCAGGCCGGATGGGTCGCAGGCAGATTGTGCGGTACGAGGCTTTGAACCTTGACCGTCACGGTCGTGTTATTGCCGTCGATCTTGGTCTGCACGTCCAGCTTCGCCGCTTCTTGACGAAGCTTGCCGATGCGTCCTGGGAAACTATGGTTGGCGATCGTGCGCTTCTTTTCCCCATTGGCCGACTCCCCGACTTGCTGCGGCATGTGGCAGGTCTGGCATTCTTTGCCAGACTTGACAGCCCGACTTTGGTCCCAGTTCCCGAGCAAGTCATTGGCCTTGCCCAAGTTTGTCGCTGACGGCACCGACTGATGACAGTTCAGGCAGAGGTCGGACTTCTGGAACAGGCTCAATTCCATCGACTGGTGCGCGAGGTTCTGAACAAAGTCTTTGTAGGGCCCATAGAGCGTCTTTCCACCGATCTCATATTTCGGTTCCGGAGGATGCTTGGCCCGGTCCACCTGCTTGATCAAGTGACACTGGCTACAGGCAACGCCATCCAAGGACGGGTCACCCGATTTCGCCTGATCGACAAAGAGCTGGACATGTTCCTGGAATTCCCGAACGTGTGGGGCGTGACAGCGGAAACACAGCGCCTGATCCTTTCCACCGGCCGACTTTAGGTAGGCATCCAGGGATGCGCGAAACGCGGGAGAATGGATGGACTTCGCCAAGGGCGAGGTCTCCCACTCTTCATACACCCGTTCATGACACCGTTTACATTTATTGGAATGGGGAAAGGCTTTTTCGATCAATG
>JAOUPN010000013.1 GCA_029879905.1 Nitrospira sp.
GCTATTTTGATATCGACGCCATCTTCACCTATAACCATCCCTCATGGTGGAAGCCACGCTTTGCGTCTAACACCATGGGGCTCGACCGGGACCCCTACGAGATTACTGACGAGAGCGAGCCGGCTCCCTTGGGCAGCTCCCTCGGCTGGTTGATTCAATTGGACGGTGACAGCCGGCGCAACGAGTTCCTCAACAGCCCCTGGTGCCGCATGTGTGTGCCCATTCGGGCGGGCCGTGAGCGGGAGGCGCTCCAATGGCTTGCGGTTCATGTCGAAGGCGAACTTGGCTACAACATCGATGCCGGACAACTTGCGACTCTTGTCGAGGAAATTGAGAAGTACCGCGACCAGGAAGGCAAGCTGGGATTGAATGGCGCTGATTATGTGACCGTGGATTCGACCCCTGGCGCACCGGCGGACCCGGCGAAGCCAGAGGGCGTGTATCCCATCGTGGACCAGTTCGATGTCACCATGCCAACGGACGGATTCGTTTTCGACGAACTCAAAGTTACGATTCCGTGACGAGGACTGAGTAATGACGCAGGTAATCATTGTTGCCCAGGGTATAGAGATCCGGGACGCAGGCCAGGGCTTCCAGCTTCAGAATTTCTTGAAGGCCCAATGCGATCCCCAGAAGGGGTCGGTATGGACCTACCCCAAGGGCGCCAAGGGGAAGCCCTCTCACGAGGTGCGCGTGGTCTACGACATAGCGGAATTCACGAAGGCGTTGGACACGCCAGACATTCTTGTCGTCTACGAAGGCCATTCTCGCTACGGGCAGGGCCCAGCGTTTGGTCCCGCTGGTATGCCCAAAGTGCCCGACAAGAAGACATTTCCTACGAATCCTTGGGGTATCCATTTCCGGATGGGTTATGACGCGACCGATACCGAGTGCGTGGGGGACCTGGTTCATCATTCAGTAACCCCGGTGGAATATGACCTCGTCACCTCCGGCGCAAAGGCATTCCTGCCAGATGCGCTAGTGGCGGCTTCTCGCAACGCGAAGGCAAGGCAAAAGGATATCGCCGCAAAGAAGATAAAGGCAAAGGCCGTTTGCGGGACGAAAGGAGCCTGGCGTTTGTTCGACAGCTGCGCCCCTGTGCTCGCCGCAACGACTACTGCACGCGGCGACCAGCCGCTGGAGGGTCGCCACTACTACGCGCGGTTGCCCCGCAAGCCGGAGGATGAGTACCTCACAACGGTGCAAGTCGGCTCTGCCGACTTGGACAAGTCATCCCTTAGGTGCAGACTGTTGTTCATGGCCTCCTGCTCCAGTCATGTGCACTTCTACAAGCCGCTGAATAATAGGCGCAAGGCCGTAAAGTCCGCGTGCAAGTTCTTGCTCACGGCAGAGGTGTGCGCCACGGCACATGCCAAGACCTTTCTGGAGCAGGTACTGGTCAAGGGGCACGATCTGACCACGCGAAAGGGCATAAAAAAACTATTGAAGGCCCTGAACGGCGTCAGCAGGTCGGGCAGCGTGGGCATCTATTGAGGTGAGCTTATGCCGATCGACCCCCAACTACTAGAACAGGTCTTGCGCACTCCCGAATCGCGGGATGTGACTGAATCACCGATCGTTCGGGTGGTGATCTTGGCCGACGCCGCCAATGCAAGTGACCTCGTGCCCGCCCTCAATGAAAGCGGAACGGTCGAAGCGAACAACGCACGGCGGATTCTGGCTTTGTTCGAGCCCGCTGCGGTACCACATTTGCTCGCGGCGCTGGGCCCGGCAGGGTTGAATGCGCGAATGGAAGGCTTGGAAGCCCTCTGGGCGCTGCTCGTGGGCGAAGAAAAAGGGACTGTGCGCGAAACGTTAACGGTGGCGAAGCCTTCCCTTGACGTACTCCTGGAAGACACACGACCCCTCCCGGACGAGATGCCTGAGTACATCGAACGCGACTTTCGCGGTCGCATCTGCGACTTGGCGTATATCGTCGTTCAACAACTGCTGGATCCAGAGGTCGAACAGTCGATGTTTCGATCGTTGGACGATCGGGGTCGTGATGCGGAGATACGGCGCCTAAAAAACATGGGTTTTGGATTGCGGATTGTCTAGCTCCGCACTGTATCCTTCGGTTCTCCTATGTAACTGCATGTCAGGGTCTACTTAACCTGTGGGGGGAGGCAGTTGGCAGGTCATTATGTCGTCGGAGTGGTGATGACAAACTTACCGACAAACAACCAGTTGCAACGGACAGATCTGTTATACGGCTAGCCGCTGAATCGGAGTGGTATGCTCACCTGAGACGTATGATCGACGAAGTCATTACGGAATAGAGAGGTGCGTAACACTATCCGTAGAGCTGGGACGTGTGGTGCGAAGCCGTGTATGCCTGGGCGAGTGCCATCAGACGCCAGTTTTCTTTGCGTGAGGATGCTTCTCAATTGATTCGCGGCAAGATTCTGCCTCGCAAGGGTGGTCAGGGAGGTGTCATTCGATGACTCCGGCGCGGAGACTTCACATGGCTACTCGGTGTTTCTCCGACTTGCGGTCTGATGGGCCGCGTGTGATGCATACCTTCGTGTGCTCGGAGAGACACTGAGTACGAGCGAATCCTGGTTGCATCACGCACACAGAACCATGTCCTACTCGCTGTGTGGATGCTCGATTGCGGCAATGCGCTCTTCCTCGCGATCAATCCAAGTCTCACGGGCAGGACGCGCAAGCACATTGAGGAGTATATGCAGGATGCTAGGGGCCTCACTCAGAAATACGTTTAAGAAGCCCATCTTATAAAGTCTCTATCAATCCTACACTTAGCTCCTAAAATTAAGATGCGAATTTCTGAGCTAGGACACTAGAGTTCACTATGCATATCTTTGAGCGGCGCTACGACACTACTTCGTGCATGGTAAACTGACGCCACATATTGAGGGTGTCGTTCAAACTGTGACGGCAGCTTCGAGGCTCGGACAGCCACCATCGTACCGCCTGACTATTTGAACGGTCACGATACAACCTAATGTTGCGCTCTCTGGGGTAAGACCTCCGAAAAGTGGTAGGTCACGAGGCGCTCTGTGCAAAAACCGGTCGATGATTGCCAATCAGCGTGAGGTTTAAGGCTACATTTCGTCTTGCTTTGCTACCACGCTACGACCAGGACAGAACCAATCAGGCCTCTCGGGTCCCATTTTACAGCCACCCTCTTGTGATGCTTCTTGCGGGATAACGTTGTATCAAGTCGGGCTGTCTCAAATTCGTACGTCGAAGGCCACACCTTCAATGCGTCTTACAAACTGGAACCCGCGAACCTGTGACCAGAAGTTGTCAGGAACGAAATGAAACAGCGGAAGCAAAGAGAATCTCACGCACTGGGCAACGCTGGAAGAGTTCTTGGAGCATACCAAAAAAAGTGGGGTGCAGGCTCGCTTAGACTAACTAACCATTCGAAGCCTTCACCGTACACGCTTCGTGCTGAGCCCGCACGCCACTCCTTCCTGTTTTTCACTCACCGGCTCGCCCTTATGTGGACTACCGGATCTGTCGACTGGCCGGGATGCGGTCCGACAACCCTTCAGTCGCCCTCGCTGGTTGCCCCGCGCCGTGGTCATCGGGCTCGCATTGTACGGCCGTGCCTACTGGCACCGAGCGTCACAGGCGCGTCCCCTGAACCCTCATCCCGCTCCTGAAACAGAAGCGGCGCCCTTGTGCACGTTGGCGGCATAAGGACGAGTCACACACCCAAGGTTGCTAACCTGTCAGAAGCATCCCACCTCCTTCACTTCTTTGGTAATCCCGCTCGACAGAAAATCAAGGGCCGCGTCAGAGGTGTCACAACGATCACGACATGCCGTTGGGGAAGGCGAGGTGGGTGATATCAGTACAGAAAGAAAAGCGGAGGCGGGTTTAGAGAGCTCGATGTGCATGATGGAGGTCTTGGAGGGGTTTTAGGCTTCCCACTCACCGGTGGGCCTGCTCACCGCCCCTTCACCGGACCTCAGTCTCAGGAGTGTTCCTCTCACCGAGGCCTCCGCTCACTTCAGAGATAACGCGCGTTGACGCAGATTCAAGGACCCGTTCTGCAATGGGGGAGCTTGTCCAAGGCTGATCTGCAATCGAGGGTTCATCTCGGTTTGACCACACCACACGAAGTCAACTCAGGTGATGGGAGCACAAGAACACCGTGATGAGCGTCTGATCGCTGTACCGTGGTAGTCCCTGCGGAGTCCTGGTTGTGTAGAGAAGATCGTTCGCGTCGCGGGCCGGAGGTTCGACTCTCCATGACAGGCGGAATGGTCCCGCATCCGCTCCCATCAGCGTCGACAATCCCGTTGATGACGGCACCATCCTGCGAACCATTTCACTGTGGTGAATTTTGTGACAAAACTCAGCGGGAATGGAGCGGAAAGGAGGGGAGAGTGTAGAGCCAACAGAATGCTCGAACATCGCGGCATCGCAGCTAAAAGTGGGGAAACCGTTGCAAGAGCGAGCCCGTATCAAAATCCCACAATTTGACCTTTTAAGGCGAGGGTCCTGGGTTCGAGCCCCAGCCGGCTCACCATTTTTTTTCGTCATTACAAAATCTCTGTTGTCCAATGAATTTCTCTTGGCCACTCTTCCTGCCGGACCATTTCCCAATTCAGCTGATCTAAGGTCAGCTTGGTTCAATATTGGGGCCATACCCGAAGGCGATTGGTCAGGGTTCTGTGCCAGGCATGTTAATGCTATTAAGCATTGACCGACTAACGCTTAATAGCCTATTCTCCTATTCAGTGATACAGAATTGGGGAATTGAGCTATGAACCGTGGCTTGAGCGGAAAGTATAAGATTTCCCAGTTCGAAGGCGAGCAAGTCCAGGCCTTTGTCCCTTACACTCTTCCTCCGACGCCTCCGATTGATCTCACTGGGGCGCGCCAGATATTGCTTGAACAGGCTCTCTTGGCGTTGGGACGTCTCGACAGCGTAGCAACGTTACTGCCGGACCCTCATTTATTTCTGTACGCGTATGTTCGGAAAGAAGCGCTCCTGTCTTCTCAGATAGAAGGTACGCAATCGTCTCTCTCCGACCTGCTTCTATTTGAACTGGAGGAGGCCCCTGGTGCTCCGCGTGACGAAGTAGCTGAAGTGTCCAACTATGTGGGAGCGCTGACGCATGGTCTGGAACGGTTGCGAACCGGATTCCCAATTTCCAATCGACTCATTCGCGAAGTTCACGCGAAGCTTCTATCCCATGGCCGGGGAAGTGACAAGTTGCCGGGAGAGTTTCGTCGTTCGCAAAATTGGATTGGTGGAACTCGGCCGGGTAATGCGCATTTCGTTCCGCCACCACCTCAGGATATTGATGATTGCATGGGGCAGCTTGAGCGATTTGTTCATGATGACGCACATGCACTCCCTGTGCTCGTCAAGGCCGCTCTTGCACACGTTCAATTTGAAACGATTCATCCATTCCTCGACGGAAACGGGCGGGTGGGGCGACTGCTCATCACATTACTCCTCTGCCACGCGGGTATACTTGCCGAGCCGCTTCTCTACTTGAGCCTGTATTTTAAGCAAAACCGTGACAGGTACTATGCCCACCTCGACCATGTGCGCAGAAAAGGAGATTGGGAAGCCTGGATCGATTTCTTCCTAGAGGGTGTGCGGACGACTGCGACAGGGGCGGTGGCTACGGCACAGCGCTTGGTGGAATTGTTTACTACCGACGACATAAAAATCCAGAAGGGGGGGCGGGCCGCCGGATCTGCGCTCCGTGTGCATACGGCTCTCCGTGAACGGCCTATTCGTTCCCTTCCGGACATTTGCCAACGCACCAAGCTGTCTTTCCCGGCTGCTACAAACGGGATGGCTTTACTCGTGAGGTTGCACATCGTGCGCGAGTTGACGGGCAAACAACGAAACAGGTTGTTTGTCTATGATCGGTACTTGCAAATCCTTAGCGAAGGAATGGAGCCACTCTAGCCCGCATGTACCTCAAGAACCGTTCACCCAACCAGTTTGTTGTGTGCATGGCACTTATACCCGAACACGGTGGTCATGAGCAGAACAGATCCCCACGTTTCCTCATCTGAACGTGGTCCAGAGACTCGCTTTTTCCCCCACATAGCCGTCTCGGTCTGGAGGCTCGGGCATTGCCTCGAACCGCGACCGCATGCTCTGGAGGAACGCCTGATCCACCGGCTGCCCGGCTCGAAGTAATGCCGGAGCTGCGGCTTCCATGGTTCGGAGATCCGAGTCGGTGACCAGATGGAAATCGCGTAAGTCTTCCAGGGACCCGGACCGTGATTGGGTGAAGAGTTGCGGCATGCCCACAGCCTCACGCACGCGCCGTTCATCACAGGTCGAGATGAGGACGTGGAGAATGTAAACCGGATCCGCGCCTCGCGTGATCACGTGTTTGAACGTATCATGGGTTGTTCTCTCAAACCGTTTCAGGTGCGCAATGAGCTCCGCATACTGCCCGGCGCTCCCCGGCGCCTCATCCCACGATGTCAGGACCTGCTCCCAAAAACGAAACGCGGTCCGGGCTCGTCTGCGCCACCTCACTAGGACCGTCGATTGAGCTACAACAGCCCCTTCGTTGAATAGTAATCGAAGTCGTCACACTGTCCAGTGGAGCCCCACGGCCTGCGCCTACTTCGCCGACATAGTTCGGCTACGAAGGCCAAACAGCCGTGGTCCCTTTCGAGTCTTCGGCGACACCTCGCCGAGGCTACTCCGCCGAAGTAGCTGACAGGCTACGAAGGCTGAAAGCATGCTCGCCTCGCACGCCTCGCGGACTCATCGACGCGGGCTGAATCGGCGAAGCGGGTCCTCCTTCGCAGGCGGGTGAATGGCCACTTCAGGGTTAAGGGGGGAAACCGGGGGGATTATTCACCCTCAGGGTTACGGAAGGAGAGAGAAAAATCAGTTTCCCAGAGGGTTTCCGAGGGGTTTTTCCGGGGTTTCCAGAGGGTTTTGGGGAGAAAACCCGGTGCAGGAACGTAAAAAACAAGTCACATCATGCTCCCCAACAATGACAGGCGGTGTGGATCTGCGCGGAGCCGCAATCATTCTTTACGAAACGCTGGCCCAAGCCTTTTGCCCGGCCTAAAAGAGCTTTTATATTCGGAAGGCGTGATTTTTCAAGGAGAAACGGGTATTCTTCGGTTGCAGAACATTTGTGGGTTGGATCTGTTTATGGCAGAACTCGATAAGAAATCACTCACCGAACGGGACATCTGCACGAAATTCATCACACCTGCCGTCCAACAGTCAGGATGGGACGTCCTGACTCAAATTCGCGAACAGGTCTATTTTACGAAGGGGCGCATCATCGTCCGTGGCAAGCTTGTTACGCGAGGTAAGGCCAAGTTTGCAGACTACATCCTCTACTATAAGCCGAACCTTCCCCTTGCCGTCATTGAGGCAAAAGATAACAGCTACCCTATCGGGGGTGGTATGCAGCAGGCGTTGGAATATGCCGAGACGCTGGATATTCCCTTCGTCTTTTCATCGAACGGCGATGGGTTCATCTTTCACGATCGAACGGGCCGGAGTACACAGCGGGAAGTCGGCCTCGCATTGAATGCGTTTCCCACTCCTGAAACCCTCTGGCAACAGTACCGGACGTGGAAAGGCTTGGCTCCTACGCAGGAAGAGATCGTCCTTCAAAATTATCACGATGATGCCAGTGGGAAAGAGCCGCGTTACTACCAGCGTATCGCCATCAACAACACCGTCGAGGCCATCGCCAAGGGACAGAACCGCCTGCTCCTCGTCATGGCAACGGGCACCGGCAAAACCTACACGGCCTTTCAAATCATTTGGCGTCTCTGGAAGGCTGGACGCAAGAAACGCATTCTCTATTTGGCTGATCGCAACGTCCTGATCGATCAAACCATGGTCAATGATTTCCGCCCCTTCGGGAAAACAATGGCCAAACTCAGTACCGGATCAAAGACCATTGAGCGCGAGGACGGGACGGTTGTCGACCTGCCGTTAGCCGTACACAAAAAACATCGTCGGATCGATACCTCGTACGAAATCTATCTTGGGCTCTATCAAGCCATTACCGGACCGGAAGAGCGCGACAAGCTGTACAAAGAACTCTCCCGAGATTTCTTCGACCTCATCGTGATCGACGAATGCCATCGCGGCAGCGCGGCGGCGGACTCAGCCTGGAGAGAGATTCTCGACCACTTCTCCAGCGCCACCAAGATCGGCCTGACTGCCACACCTAAAGAAACCGCCTACGTGTCCAATATGCACTACTTCGGCAAGCCCGTCTTCACCTACTCGCTGAAGGAAGGCATCCGTGACGGCTTCCTTGCGCCCTATAAGGTGGTCAAGGTGCATTTGGATGTCGATGTGGAGGGCTACCGTCCGGCCAAGGGAGAAGTCGATAAATACGGCCTGGAGATCGAAGACCGGATCTATAACCAGAAGGACTACGACCGGAACCTGGTGATCGACGAACGAACGAAGCGGGTCGCCCACAAAGTAACAGAATTCTTAAAGGAAAGTGGCAACCGCTTTCAAAAGACCATCGTCTTCTGTGTGGATGTAGAACATGCGGCTCGAATGCGTCAGGCGCTGATCAACGAGAATACCGATCTCGTAGAGCAGAATGAACGCTATGTCATGCGGATTACCGGCGATGATCCTGCAGGCACCGCCCAACTCGGAAACTTCATTGATCCCGAGGGACCGTACCCGATCATTGTGACAACTTCGAGGCTCCTCTCCACCGGGGTGGATGTACAGACCTGTCGGCTCATCGTCCTCGACCGCGAAGTCGGCTCCATGACCGAGTTTAAACAGATCGTCGGGCGTGGTACCCGTGTGCATGAGGACACCAAGAAGTACTATTTCACCTTGATTGAC
Organism: Nitrospira sp.; assembly: GCA_029879905.1. Lineage (GTDB taxonomy): Bacteria > Nitrospirota > Nitrospiria > Nitrospirales > Nitrospiraceae > Nitrospira_D. The sequence continues at coordinate 8,810 of JAOUPN010000013.1, forward strand.
TTCAGGAAGGCGACCAACCACTTTGCCGACCCCGATTTCGACGGTGAACCGGTACAGATCTATGAACCGGCAGAAGGTGATCCGGTTGCGCCGCCTGACAATCTGCCTCCGCCAGTGGATATGGATGATCCGATTCCTCCTCAACCGGGAGATGATGAGCAGGTCGTTGACGATCCTGGCAAGCCAGATATCACCATCTCGCCTGGGAGCACGCCGCCCAGGAAATACTATATCCATGGCGATGAAGTGACGGTGGTGGCTGAACGGGTCGAATATCTCGATGAATACGGGAAGCTCGTCACGGAAACCCTTCGTGACTACAGCAAGAAGACGCTTCGGACACGCTATGCCAGCCTCACGGCATTCCTGAAGCGGTGGAACAGTGCTGAACGCAAACAGGCCATCATTGAGGAATTGGAGCAAGAAGGGGTCTTGCTTGAACCCTTGGCGGAAGAGGTGGGCAAGGATTTCGACCCCTTCGACTTGATTTGCCATGTAGCTTTCGATCAGCCGCCGATGACGAGGCGAGAACGCGCGGACAATGTCCGTAAGCGGGATGTCTTCACCAAGTATGGCAAACAGGCCCGCGCCGTGCTGGAAGCCTTGCTCCAGAAGTATCAGGACGAAGGCGTCACGGGTTTGGATGATCCGCAGATCCTCAAGATCGCCCCGTTCGATACCATGGGCACGCCGATCGAGCTGCTCAAGACCTTCGGTGGGCGTCCTGGCTTTGAACAGGCCGTCCATGAACTGCAATCAGCGCTATACCAAGGAGCCGCGTAACTCATGTCCGTTCGGAACACGGTCAAATCGATACAAGACATCATGCGCCAGGATAGCGGCGTTGATGGTGACGCGCAGCGCATCTCCCAGCTCTGCTGGATGTTCTTCCTGAAGATCATCGATGACCAGGACCTCGAACTGGAGGTCATGCAGAAGGAGTACAAGTCCCCCATCCCAAAGAAGTTCCAATGGCGCACGTGGGCAGCAGACCCCGAAGGCATTACCGGAGAACCATTGCTGAACTTCGTCAATGATGAGCTCTTTCCTTCGCTCAAAGAGCTGTCCGGAGCGACCAAGGACGGCCGCCGCCGCGTTGTGCGGGATGTCTTCGAAGACGCCTATAACTACATGAAGTCTGGCCAGTTGATGCGGCAGGTGATCAACAAGATCAACGGGATCGACTTCAACAACCTGACCGAGCGCCAGCACTTCGGCGACATCTACGAACAGATCCTGAACGATCTCCAGAGCGCCGGCAATGCGGGCGAGTACTATACGCCACGCGCCGTCACCGCCTTCATGGCCGACCGGATCGACCCGCATCCAGGAGAGATACTCTTCGATCCGGCCTGCGGGACCGGCGGCTTTCTCACCTGCGCCATCCGCCACATGCGCGAGCGGTACGTGAAGAAACCGGCGGATGAACAGAAGATGCAGCAGGGCTTGCGGGCCTGTGAGAAGAAACAGCTCCCACACATGCTTTGCGTGACCAACATGCTGCTGCACAACATCGAAGACCCCTCCTTCGTCCACCATGACAACACCTTGGCGCGGCCCTACATCAGTTATGGCAAGGCCGACCGTGTGGACATCGTCCTTACCAATCCCCCATTCGGTGGGAAGGAAGAAGACGGGATCGAAAGCAATTTCCCAAAACACTTTCAGACCCGCGAGACGGCAGATCTTTTTCTTGCGTTGATTGTACGTTTGCTTAAAACCGGTGGGCGCGCTGCCGTTGTCTTGCCGGATGGCTCGCTGTTCGGCGAAGGGGTGAAGACCAGGCTCAAGGAACATCTCATGGAGGAGTGCAATCTCCACACAATCGTCCGCCTGCCCAACAGCGTGTTCAAGCCCTACGCCAGCATCGGGACGAATCTCTTGTTCTTTGAAAAGGGCGAACCGACCAAAGAGATCTGGTTCTACGAGCACCGTATTCCTGATGGGCAGAAGGCTTACTCGATGACGAAGCCCATCCGCTTTGAACATCTGAAACCCTGCATCGACTGGTGGGGCGGAGCGAAGCGGAAAGGGCGGAAGGGTACTGAAGTTTCCTGGAAGGTCACCGCCGATGAAGTGAAAGCCCGTGGCTATAACTTGGACTTCAAGAATCCGCACACCGTCGCTGATGACCACGGTGATCCGGAGGAGCTGCTGGCCAAACTAAACGAAGCTGAAAGAGAAGCCGCCACCCTCCGTGATCAGCTCAAGGCCATTTTGGAGAAGGCTCTGCTGCGATGAATCCCGAGCAATTTCTCGACCATTTTGACCGCATCAGCGACGCGCCCGACGCCATCCCGCGCCTGCGCCGCTTTATTCTCGACCTCGCTGTGCGGGGAAAACTGGTCGAGCAAGACCCGAGAGATGAACCGGCTCACAGACTGCTTGAGACCATCAAGAAACAGAAGATCCAGATGCTTTTAGATAAGGGAATTCGCGGGGAGCAGGAAGTCGAAAGATCTATTCCAATTAATGCCCCTGAAATCCCAACAAGTTGGGCTTGGGCTTATGTTGATGATGTGGCAATCGTTCAAGGTGGTAAGCGTTTACCCAAAGGCGCCAAACTCTCTGAAGAACCAACAGGCCACATCTATATCCGGGTGACAGATATGAAGAATGGTACGATCTCTCCAGATCACCTTCAATATGTTTCTAGGGAGGTTCAACTTGCGATCGCCCGATACACAATTAACAAAGAGGATCTTTACATCACTATAGCAGGGACTATTGGCCAAGTAGGGCGAGTCCCGGAGTTTTATGACGGGCATAATCTCACTGAAAATGCAGCAAAGATCGTGTTTCGTGGGCTAAATGGTGACTTCCTATGCTTGGTTCTTAGTTCGCAAGTGGTTCAACAACAGTTCAAGGAAAAGACCAAGCAGATGGCGCAACCTAAGTTGGCTCTGAAACGAATCCTGGGAGCAAAATTCCCACTCCCACCCCTCGCTGAACAGCATCGCATCGTTGCCACGGTGGATGAATTGATGGCCCTCTGTGATCGGCTGGAAAAGTCGCAGGCAGAGTGCGAAAGCCGGCGGGACCGGCTCGTGGCATCATCTCTGAATCGCTTGAACAATGGCGCAGAGCCCGACGCCTTCCGTGACCACGCCCGCTTCTACTTCAACCACCTCCCGCGCCTTACCACAAAGCCCGAACACATCCAGCAACTCCGCCAAACCATCCTCAACCTCGCCGTCCGGGGGAAGCTGGTGCCTCAAGATCCCAACGATGAGCCTGTTTCAATGTTGCTGGAAAATCTTCGAGCAGAACAAGAGGAACTGATTAAGACACGGGTGCTTAAGCTGAAGAAAGAAGAAGCTCAGTTACTTGAAGATGAGCTTCCGCTTGAAGTCCCACCAACTTGGCAATGGGTCCCTCTAAGCAGGGTCATCGTCTTCGGACCTCAGAACGGAATTTCACCAAAGCCTTCATCACAGCCCGACGCATTAAAAGCTATCACTCTTACGGCAACCACCAGTGGACAGTTTGACCCGCAACACTTCAAACGGGTTGAGGCAAACATTCCTCCTAACTCGGAGTTTTGGCTGCGCTCGGGTGATCTACTCTTTCAAAGAGGAAATACTCGTGAGTATGTCGGAATCGCAGCTTATTACATGGGTGAGCCAAGACAGTTTCTCTATCCTGACTTGATGATGAAGGTTCGCCTCTCGCAAACTGTCAGTCTTCGCTATGTTCACCTTTGGTCGCTATCCCCACCCGCACGGGGATACTTTTCTGCTCGCGCGACTGGTGCGCAGGCGACAATGCCAAAGATTAACCAGGGGATTCTCCTTCAGTTGCCGATTCCGCTTCCACCCCTCGCAGAGCAACACCGCATCGTCGCCAAGGTCGATGAACTGATGGCCCTCCTCGACAAACTTGAAGCACAGATCGCCACCACACACGCCGACAGCCGCCGCTTTCTCGAAGCCGTTCTGCACGGCGCACTAGCTGGGCCAAGTGAATTTGAACAAGGCGTTCTCCAATGAGTTCAACGGCATCTTTTTTAGATCGCTTGGCGGCCAAAGTTGAGCAACAGCTCGGCAGTCAGAATGTAGGTTACTTACTTGGTGCCGGTGCTTCCTACTTAAATGGGAAAGGTTATCCTTTGGCTGGCGAGCTTTGGAAGCACATCGCAGGGGAAATGCCAGGACCGGAGAGAGACGAAATTCAAGTTAAGCTGGATGGTGGTGCACAAGGGATCGAGGAGGCACTCGATCTTCTCGACGACAATGCGGTCATAGAAAAACCGCATCGTCATCTTGTGACTGAGGCAATTGCTACACATTTTCTATCCATCGTGCCGCCTCTGGAACATCATCAGATGTTTGTTAGCCGGCTGGCCCTGAGGCAGGAGCTCAGCGTATCCATCTATTGCCTCAATTATGATGGGTTGCTCGAACTGGCGGGCGACGCTGAGCAGGTGCGGGTTATCGATGGCTTTCTAGGATTAGAGAGACCATTCTTCAAACCGCAAACATTTCAAGAACGGTTTGCAGTAGCCCATCGTGGTCCGAGGAAACCGCAGGCTGATTGGAGGAAGGGGACACTCCACTTATATAAGTTGCATGGCTCACTCGGATGGTTTCAGGTAGCGGCTAACGACATCCGCAAACTTGGGATTGGCGCAACTACTCCCAATATGGCGAAGCGGCTAATGGTACCTCCTCAACACCGAAAGGCGTCGGACACTACAGCGCCTCCCTACGCTGCCCTTTGGTCAGACTTTCGAGGTCAACTATGCCACGGCCCAAACCTTCTAAATAGGCTTGTAACGATTGGCTATGGCTTTAGAGATGAACACATAAACGCCATTATCGAGAACGCGCTCGCTAGAGGCAACTTCACCCTTCTGGCATTTTCCCACAGTCTGACACCAGAAGTGTTCACACGCTGGAGCAGCAAAAAGAACGTACTGCTCGTCACAAATAGTAAATGTTCTCTCTATGGCGAAATTGGTCCTGGGCACCCTGATCTGTGGAGCTTCGAAGAACTAACACGAAGGGTATAACAACTTATGACCAGAACAAACGAAACATTGATTGGATACGTAGTGGATGTGAGGGGCGATGGGTTAACGGGAATTCTGCTCGCCGATGAACAAGAAGCGACTCCAAAGGTAACGGTCGGTGACGAAGATATCCTCGTTGGTCAACTGGGTTCTTATGTATCTGTGCAACAGGGCCCCATTAAGATCATTTGCCTTATCACTCGAATCTCTGAGCAGGAAAAGCTAGCCGATCCAAATACAGCGTCACCAGATGCCCCCGTCGTCACCTATGCGCAGAGAACAATCTCTTTGATTCCGATTGGCACAGTGACGAGTGAAGGCAAGTTTGAACGAGGCGTAAGCACTTATCCAACTACCGGAGCAGAGATCCATGTAGTTAGTGCCGCTCAACTTGCCAACCTGTTTTCCAAGTTCCAGGAGCAGGGCTATCGGGTAGGAGGTCTTTCTTCACAGCCCAGCGTTAAAGTGCACCTGGATCCTTCTCGTCTATTCGGTCGTCACTTTGCCATTCTTGGACAGACGGGCGCTGGCAAATCATGGACAGTTGCAAGCCTTATCCAACAAGCACTAACTGTGATGCCAAAGGCGCATATCATCATCCTCGATCTTCACGGCGAATACTGCTGGCTAGGGGATGACGGGACAAGGGTTTCAGCATTCCAGGATGAACACTTCCGTTATGTCGATGCCAAAGAGCTGGAGATGCCTTATTGGCTGATGACGTATGCTGAATTATGCGACCTACTAATTGACCATTCAGAGCGAGAGGCCTCAAATCAGACGGCATTCTTTCGGGAGACTCTTTTTGAATTGAAGCAGGCTGAAAAAACGTCTTTGAATCTAGAGCGTGTGACTGTGGACACTCCGGTGTTCTTCTCGCTTGACGATTTGATGAGCAGGGTAAAGGTAGAGAACGAGCGAATGGTGCCTGGTTCAACAAAGCCAGTTAAGGGGCCATTGAACGGAGTTTTCGACAGATTTATTATCCGGCTAGGTAGCAAACTGAACGACGTCCGCTACGATTTCCTGTTAAAGCCAACGAAGCGTAAAACCTCAGCGTCTCTTGCCTCACTTTTACGCGACTTTGTAGGCCTGGGTGAACCAAAGCGCCCAGTGACAGTCATAGACCTGAGCACCGTACCATTTGACGTACGACCTACTGTGGCAGCACAAATCGGTCGACTCGCTTTCGAATTTAATTACTGGAATCCACAGTACAGAGAGTTCCCACTGTTATTGGTGTGTGAGGAGGCACACGCTTATGTCACGCGAGATCAGGACTCACACTATGCCGGCGCTAGGAAGTCGATGGAACGGATTGCCAAAGAGGGACGTAAATACGGTGTTGGCTTGGCCGTTGTTAGTCAACGGCCACATGAGCTTTCGGAAACGGTTCTCGCCCAGTGTGGCACCTTTATTTGCCTCCGCATCACCAATCCAGATGACCAGTCATATGTAAAGCGCCTTGTTCCTGAAGCAGAACGAGGATTGGTCGATATTCTCGCTGGATTGGGCCGTGGTGAGTGCTTGGCGTTGGGCGAGGCTGTTCCGTTGCCCACTAGATTCCGCTTCAACAGGCCTAGCCCCTTTCCTAACAGCGAGGACATCGACTTCTACAATAAATGGAAAAATGGTCCTGATGACATTAATGTCGATGTGATTGTGGACCGTTGGCGTCGTCAGCAGCGTAATTAGGCCGACTGTCGGCTCTATCAAGAAAAACAAAGTGCGACCACCGCACGATTGCCCGAGACGAATACATGTTTCGCTTTATCCATGCCTCAGATCTTCACATTGATAGCCCATTACGCGGCTTAGACCGCTATGAAGGTGCGCCCGTCGAGCGGCTGCGGGCAGCTACTCGTCGTGCGCTTGAGCGAATGGTCGATAAGGCAATCAGTGAGCAAGTGGATTTCGTGCTCCTTGCCGGTGATATCTACGATCGAGACTGGCAGGACTTTCACACGGGGCTCTTCTTCCGGGAGCAAATGGTTCGTCTTGGGCGGGCGAACATTCGTGTGTTCATCATCCAAGGCAACCATGACGCGCAGGGGGTGATTTCAAGGCAATTGGCTCTGCCGCCGAACGTGACCACCTTCTCCAATCGGAGCGCACAGACTGTTCGTCTTGAGGAACTCTCCGTGGCCATCCACGGGCGGAGTTTTCCCGACCGTGTGGTGGATGAAGACCTCGTTCCCTCCTATCCTGATCCAGTCCCTGGGTTCTTTAATGTCGGCATGTTGCACACCAGTCTCACTGGCCGTCCTGGGCATGATCCCTACGCGCCAACCGACCTCTCCACCTTAATCGCCAAAGGGTACGACTACTGGGCGCTGGGACATGTGCACGCACGGGAAGTGATCTGTGAACAACCAAGGATTGTATTCTCTGGGAATCTTCAGGGACGACATGCCAATGAAACGGGAGCGAAGGGCTGTGAGTTTGTCACCGTGGAGGCTGGCCGGATCGAGGCGGAATTTGTGCCGCTGGATGTTGTGCGCTGGAACCAAGTGGTCCTCTCTCTTACGGGCGTGGATCAGCTCGACGCGTTAAGCGGGATATTTCATGAGGCGATGGAGCCCATGCTTATTGGGGCAACGGATCGTCTGCATGCGGTCCGTATCACGCTGGCAGGATCGACGGCGTTACATCACACAGAGGCGGCCCAACCGGGCACCCTGGCTGCTGCCCTGCAAGCTGCCGCACAAGACCTAAGCGACGTCGAGGTCTGGATTGAGCAGGTGCGTCTTGAACTCTCTACGCCGCTCGATCGTGTACAAGCCGCCCTACGGCAAGATGCCGTCGGTGAACTCGTGCGTCTTGTGGATGCAATGGCGGCGAACCCAGCTGAATTAACAGCGTTGGCGCAAACCACTCTCGGCGATCTCCTTGGTGCGATGCCTCCAGAGATTGCTGCCGGTGATGTGCCGAAGTTGGACAATGTCGATGAATTGAAACGTCTGCTCTTGGACGCTGAGGCGACGGTTCTCGCCCGACTGGCTGCATCTGGTGAGGGAACATGAAGCTCCTTCGCCTGTTGCTGCAAGCGTTTGGACCGTTCACCAATAAGGTTGTCGACTTTTCCGCTGGTCCGAACAATCTGCATCTGATCTATGGCCCGAATGAGGCCGGCAAGTCCTCTGCTCTGCGAGCCATGACGGATTTGCGATTCGGGATTCCTGTCCGAAGCACAGATTCTTTTGTCCACGCACCTGGAGATCTGCGGATCGCAGGGGTCTTCCTGTCTCAGACTGGCCAGTCAATAGGTTTCGTGAGACGCAAGGGAAAGGGCAACACCCTCTCCCGTCTTAATGTCAAGACGGAACAACCAGACCCCGCACTTCCCATAGACAGTACGCTCGAACGGGAATTAACCGGAGGACTCGAACGGGCAGATTTTGAATCCATGTTTGGCCTAAACCATGCTCGACTGCGTGAAGGTGGTCGGAGGCTGCTTGCCGGTGAAGGGGATCTTGGTTCAGCCCTCTTCGAAGCCAGCGCCGGAACCCGTGGTATTACCGTACTCCTGGCAGATTTGGACACCGATGCCAAAAAACGCTACAGCTCCCATGGTCGAGCACAGAATGCTGTGATCAACGAGGCCAGGAGACAGATCGAGGAACAGCGGCAAGTCTTGCGACAGGCATTGACCAAACCGGCAGACTGGCAAGTCCTTAACCGTGCCCATGAAACGGCGAAGACGACTCTCGATGAGATTTCGCAGGCGCTTGAATTGTTGCGCCGGCGTGAGAATGACCTGACCGAATTGCGTACGGTTGAACCATCGCTGCGAGAGCATGATCGTCTGGCGACCGAACTGCAGTCGCTGGCGGATACCCCCAATCTCGCTGAGCATGCCCGCCAAGAGCGATTGACGGCACAACAATCCTTAACTCGGGCGCAACAGGACCTTCGGGAAGCGGAACAGGAGCTTGAGCGGTGCTCTTCTGCATTGGCAGCTCTCGCCCTTGAACCCCTGGTCCTCCAGCATGCCGACACAATTGAGCGATGGCTCTCACAGGTTGCTGCCGTGTCGCGCCACCACATTGAGGTGCAACAGCAGGCCGTTGTGATCGAGCAGAGGGCCAGCGCGCTGGAAGTTCTGATTGAGCGAATTGCACCTGGAATAGGGCTCAGTGAGGTTCTTCGAGCAATCCCTTCTGATGCCGATCGAAAGATGTTGGATACACATGTGGCTGAGGTCGCTCGACTTGGGGAACGTCTCCAATCGAACAAGCAACAAGCCGAGTCGATTGAGGAGGCTCTTCGGCAAGAAGCTGATACAGCGCCTGTCTCGGTCGACCCAGTTGCCAGACAAGCCTTATCTCACACCATCCGGCATGCGCAGTCGCTGGGTGATGTCGGCAGACGAAAGACTGACCTTGATCGTCAGGTGCGAGATCGTGAGAGTCTGTTTGCCGTATCACTTGCGGATCTCTCAACGGACTCCGAACAGGTTCTACGTGCGTCCCATCCCATTCTTGATGCGCAGATTACGCTCACGAAGCAGGAGTTATTGGAGGTTCAGGAACAGCAGCGGATTGCAGGGGATGAATATCAGAGAGTGGAACGGGATCTTGATGAGCAGCGGCTCCGGTATCGGCAGCTTGCCGCAGAGGGTGAAGTCGTCACTTCTGACACTCTGCGCAGTGCCCGGTTACGACGGGACCAAGGATGGGCGTTGATTCGACAGGCCTACATTGAACGGACGCAGGACGCGGAGAGCCTTACTCAAGGATTTGATACAGGCCGGCCATTGCCGGAGGCCTTCGAAGCCGCAGAGCATGAAGCAGATCGACAGGCCGATTTGTTGCGAGCTGATGCCAAGCGCGCGGCTGGCTTTGAAGAATGCGCCATGCGGATTGAGCAGATGGAGGCGCGGCGGAGTCAGCTCCAACAGCATATGGATACCCTTGCCATGCGTCGTCGTGAAATGCTCACAGGCTGGGGGCAACGGCTTTGTGAGGCTGGACTTCCTGATTTTGCCCCAGAGCCACTTCAGGAATGGCAACGCCGGAGACAAGACGCATTGCAACTTGCAGATCAAGCGGAGGTTTCGCGAACTGAGAGTGCCTCCCTGGCTGAGCAGACAAGAGAGGCGGCATCATGCATCACGAACGCATTGCAAACACTTGGCCAGCCGGTTGATGAGCATGTTGTCGGCGATCCCCATAACCTGACCACATTGATTGATCAAGGGCTCAATTGGGAAAAGTCCGTCATTCAGATCGAAGCCGAACAGAGTGCTCGTGCCAAGACCGTGAAACAGTTGCAGGCTGAGAGAGCCAAAGTGCATCGCGCTGTCGGTGAGATCACGACGGAGTTGGATCGCCATAGGTCTGCACTACAACAATGGGAAGTACGCCTCCATCTCTCGGCACAGAGTACGCCCGATGCCGTGAAAGCACGGCTCAATGAACTGGATGAACTGGCTCGCCAGCATTCGGCGTTGACTGAGGCTCAAGACCGAAAGGCTCTGCTTCAAGCAGAGCTTGATGCGCTCACTCAGCAGGGTCATCACATTGCGGAGCTTCTTGGTGAGGATGGTCCTGTGTCATTGACCAGCTTTGCGGATAGCTTGCACAAGCGCCTCGTTGTGGCACGAGAGAAAGGCCAAGAACGAGACGTGTTGCTCCGTGATCAGGGTCGAGCCTTCGGAAAGAAGGGGCTCGCGGAATCAGAGCAGGCTACTCAGGAGGCGGTGTATGCGCGGTTGTGCACTGCGGCAGGAACGACCACGGTCGATGCCCTGCCGGAATTGGAAGAGGCGGCAGCACGGAAACGAGAGGTGAAGAAGAAGTTGGCATTTGTGCAAGATCAGCTTGCGAGGGCGTCTTCTCATTCGGAAGAAGAGCTGCGGACGAGGCTTGCCGGGCGTGACGCCTTTGCCCTTGATCACGAACGGGATCGTTGTCGCTCAGAGATTGAACAGCGCGAACAAGAACTTGTTGCCGCGCAGCAAAATGAGCAAGACACACGTTTGGCACTCAATGCCGTGGACACCTCTGATCGTGCGGCTGTGGCACGGGAAGCCATCGAATCAGCAGCGGCCCGGTATCGGTCAGCCATCCGACCGTGGGCTCGCTTAAAATTGGCGTCCGTGCTGCTTCAGGAGGCATTGGATCGGTTTCGAGAACGGGCGCAAGCCCCCATGATCACTGCCACCTCTGCGTATTTTTCTCTGATGACGGGTGGGGCGTACGAACGACTGGCGACGGATGAGTCTGGAGACAAACCTGTTTTGTGCGCTCAACGAGCAGGAGGGGCTCGTATCCGGATTGAGGAGATGAGTGAAGGTACCGGAGATCAGCTCTATCTGGCCTTGAGACTCGCGGCATTGGAGCTGAGACGGTCGTCGCACCCTCAGATGCCTCTTATCCTCGATGACGTCCTCATCACATCTGACAATGACCGTGCGGCCAATGTCCTGCGTGCACTCTCGCAATTCTCCGAGGGTGGACAGGTCATGATCTTTACCCATCATGAGCATCTGATAGAGGTAGCTCGTTCGACCCTAGGGGAACACGGGTTTGTATTTCACGAATTGTGAGAAGGAATGGCAAATCCGGCTCTTACGCGGATCGGCCTAATCACTATTAAAAGTCTAGGGGCAAGAATGGCAACAGGTTTAAGTTCAAAATTAACCGGCCAAATTGGAGAACATCTCGTTACAGCAGAACTTGGGAGAATGGGAATAATTGCAACTCCATTTTCGGGAAATGTGCCGGACATCGATATCCTGGCTCATGCAAATAGAGTCACAGGTCATATTCAAGTAAAAGCAATAAACCGAGATTCGTGGCAATTTGATATTCGTAGGTTCCTTGATGTCGAGCTAACCGCAAAAGGACAAATTGTTAAGGGAAAGAATCGAGGTCTTGATAGATCAATAATTTGTGTATTTGTCTCTCTGGGTGCGCAACTCGGAGAAGACAAATTCTATATTTTCAAACAGGGTTGGCTACAAAACTATTTTGCTGGACGCTACAAAGGCCGAAAGCTCCCTAAAAATATTAATTCGTTCCATTGTGCTATTTGGGAGCGCGATATGCGGCAGCATCTTGAAAAATGGAAAATAGTCACAAACAAATTCAAGGTGTAATTGGGGCTTATAACACAGCGCATAAGTGGGAGTTCCTGTCGTCGTGCCGTTCAGCTCGTGGTCCGGCTCTCCGAGGAAAGACCATCGGAGAGGAGTAGTCCATTATGCGCCCTGTGCAACAACCGGTCGGTCATTGCACAGGCCGAAGGCAGGTCATGACATCTTGAGATAGCGCCCGCGAACGGCTGCACGGCCTTCTCAAAGTATGTTGATCAAGGGACTGCGAGCGTCCGGCTCGCGTGAATCGCTGTGCTAAATTCGTGCTAAAACTCTGCAAAATAGAGCGCACTCCACAGAATCAATAGAATCAGTCGAAACCTCGCAACGCTTCAATTCTCTTAATAAAACGGGGAAAACCACACAAGATCAAGCCGTTGTAAGTATTGGTCTTTTTGAGCTTTTAAGGCGAGGGTCCTGGGTTCGAGCCCCGGCCGGCTCACCATATAATTTACTCCACACTGCGTCCACCTCGCGCGCTGACCAGTCACCGCCTCCGCGGTTATTGCCTCCCTGCATCACATCCATCTTCCTTGCGCCCGAAACAAACACGTAGTACAGTAGCGTCATACAACATAATGGGGGCGACCATGCCGCTGACCGTCCGTGTGGATCTCAAGACCGAACGAATGTTAGAGCGCCTGGCCCGGCAACGTGGCCGAACAAAATCTGAAGTCATGCGAGATGCAATCAATGTCCTGGCCAAATCCGTCGAAGCCCAGGAGGAGGCGGAACATCCCTATGAGAAGGTGCGTGACTTGATTGGCTGCGTGCATGGCGGCCCGACCGATCTGTCTGTGCGAACCGGCGACGCGTTTCGCCAAGTGTTGGCTCGCCGCCGAAAGATGTCACGATGATTCTGGTGGACGCCGGGCCGCTCATCGCGTTGATCCATAAGGATGATGCGCACCATGACCGGTGCGTCGATACGCTGCAGTCCCTTAGGGAACCCTTGGGAACCGTCTGGCCGGCATTGACCGAGGCGATGTACCTCCTGAGTTTTTCATGGAAAGCACAAGATGCACTCTGGGAAATGGTGGAACGTGGCGTGGTTGAGGTCTTGCCCCTTACGAAGCACGACATGTCGCGAGCGCGGGTCTGGATGAAAAAGTACAAGGATCTGCCCATGGATCTTGCGGATGCCGCGCTGGTGGCCATGGCGGAGCGGGAAAAAATCAGACGCATTTTTACACTCGACCGCCGGGACTTCGAAATCTACCGTCCGGCGAAACTCGGCCGCTTCATTATCCTCCCTGAGTAACCTCGCTCCTCAACGGTGGCTGTTCTTCTAAAACAAACGGTACTGACGCCGTTGTCTCATCTAAACATGGCGGTTATGTGTGGGCAAGAAACGACGCGGAAAGGGGTCGCGACGCGGAAGGAGGTCGCGCTTTGCTATCTTGACTATCTCGCTCGACTGTTGAACGGAGACGGTATGTACGAGCAAAGAGGGCAGCGCTTCGATTGCTGGAAGGGAGGGCCAGGCCTTCTCAATAATGAGCTATGACACGAGCACTCAATGATTAGCGTGCGGGGTCAGCTCCGTTTGTAGAACGGGCAGGGCTTCGCCTGAGGACATTGGAGGGGCTTCTTCCTGAACCAGTGGGCTAGGTGTTGGCTCTGGTGGGGTGGAAATCGTGAGCTCCAGCGGGTCTGTGCCATAGAAAGCCGGGGCCCAACTGATCGTGGTGGTCTGATTCGTACCCAACACAGTGGCGCGCAGTCTAATCGTCGGGTCGCCTGGACGCCTCATGATGTAGAGCGTCCCCGGTGCACTCGATGCCAGTAACGAATCGAGCGGAACATCGGTTGTCACACATACCTGCTGATAGACCAGAGGAACCCCCGCTCGATGATAGGGGCTGACCCTGTCGGTCGGGCCTGAGACACATGGCGGCATGTCACCTCGTTCAATTGCCGGTTTCATGTCGTAATAGAGGGAAGAGAGCTCCCGGCTGACGGCGGAACGACTGACTCGTAAAGAGCGCCAAGGCTCCTCGAAGCTGGGAAACAATGGGTGGTGGACGTGATGATGAAATTGATTGGGAACAAAGATCAGGAGAAACAACATGGCGAATGGGAACCACAGCCAATGGAGGCGAGCGTGGCGAACAAACAGAACCCGCCCTGCAGCGAGAATGCCGCAGAGACTCAGCACCACCCACCACACGATATCATCCCCGAAGTCGTATTTCACGTAGTAGACGTCATTCGGGGGACTTTGCATCAAGCGGTAGAGCATTCCGGAGGCCAATAGAAGACCCCAGAGAGGAAACACCATGCTGAGCAGGGCGAAGAATATGCGCATGAAGGTGCGGAACTGCGTGAACCACGGTGCCATACTTAGCAAGTCTAGCAGGTGATGGTGGGGGCACGAAGCAAAAGCAGAGTCTTGGCCGGCCTGGAGAAATTTGGTCGAGGGTGAATGTGAGGCTGGGACGCAATTGCCGGTTGCGTGCAAGAATCGGCAATAAGCGGGATCAGGCTTCGTTATCGAAACTATTTGACTTGCCTGCAAATCAGCGCTGAGTGCAGAGAAGGGTCCTGGTATCTGTCCAGGGCTATGCTGCCAAGCGTTGATCGCAGTGTCTTGGGGGAACTCCGCTCACAGGGTTTTCTGACACGGGATACTCCGAGGCCGGGGATCATGAGTCGGAGCAAGTTCGGAAGGGAGGCAATTCGTTGTCAGGCAGTCACGAGTGCTTCTCTGTGCTGCGCGATATGCTTCCTGACCCGCACCGGCAAGGCTCGTTCTGCAAGCCGCAGCTCATAGGTCTTCTGCAGGTTCATCCAAAATTCAGCCGTAGTATTGAAAAATGCCGCGAGACGAACAGCCGTATCTCCCGTGATGCCCCGCTGGCCTTTAATAATCGTGGTGATTCGATTCGCCGGCACGTCGAGGGCCTTGGCCAGTATATTGGCGTTAATCGGCGGGTCTGAGGGCTTCATGAATTCCTCCAAGAGGATTTCTCCGGGATGAACCGGACGCATGCCATTCTTCACCATGGTGGTCACTCCTTCAGTGATAATCAGTGATCTCAACGTCATGGGGTCCGTCAGCCGCCCAGACGAAGCAGATCCGCCACTGATCGTTGATCCGAATACTGTGTTGGCCGACCCGATCCCCCCTCAACCGTTCCAGTCGGTTACCTGCCGGTGAGAGAAGGTCTTTCAAGTCTGTCGCGTTGTCGAGCATCGTGAGTTTCCGCTCAGCGATTTTCCGGAAGCCGGAGAATTCCCTGACTATCTCTCCTGCAAAGAACTGTTGTGTCTTTTTGTCCCGAAACCCTCGAATCACGGTCTCAAACTACCATGGTTTTACGCTTTACGTAAAGCGGATTGGTTAAATTCGTGCTAAAACTCTGCAAAAGAGAGCGCACTCCTCAGAATCAATCGAATCAGTCGAAACCTCGCAACGCCTCAATTTACCTAATAAAACGGGGAAAACCACACAAGATCAAGCCATTGTAAGTATAGGTCTTTTTAAGCTTTTAAGGCGAGGGTCCTGGGTTCGGGAAACTCAAAGGGAGCGGATACCTTTATCCATTACCACCGACCTGACGGCTGGTCCGATAAAGTCCAATGTGATGGGGTGATGGCCGTGAACAGGTACCGGGGTATTGTCTAGTCCCTATGGGGTTCATTGTTGCGCCAGTGAGCGGTCATTTCTGCTGTCTCGCCCTCTCCGGAGCGTCGGTTACGGCCGCTGTCTGAGCGTTCCTTTCGGAGTCCTCTTCTGGGGCGCGGTTCCGTGATGCCAGACAGGGTTTGTGTATTGGTGCTGCGACACGAGCTGCTTTTCACACATCATTCCCTGGTAAAATGCACGCCTCTCATACACTATCCAACCAAGGACACGTATAGGATGACGACGCATTCACAATCTCGTGCCGTGCTGGTGGCGATCCAGACTCCTCGTGTGACCGAGGATGAGCTGGACAGTTCTCTGCAGGAGCTCACCCGTTTGGTCAAGACCCTTGGGTACCATGTCGTGGGGGTGGTGCGACAGAAACGGAGTTCCGATAAATTTGCGACGGTTCTGGGGGAGGGCAAACTCATCGAATTGGCACAGTGGACCGGTGGGCCTGGAACCATCAGGGCGTCGTTTGACAGACCGTTGCATAAAGCGGCGGCAAAGCGGGAGGAGGCTGAAGCAGGCGTGCCAGAGGAATCAGAAGAGGACGAAGCGGATGCACCAAGCGAGTCCGCTCCCCATCCACGCGAACAGGCGGAGATCGTCATCGTGGACTGTGATCTGTCGCCGTCGCAATTGCATAATCTTGAACGGGCCGCCGGCGTGCCGGTGTTGGATCGTACGGGGGGCATCATTGAGATTTTTAGCCGACATGCTCGGACCAAGGCAGCCCGGCTTCAGGTGGAAATCGCGAGACTCAATTATCTTGCGCCGCGGTTGCGCGAAACCGGCGGCGGCAGAGACCGGCAAAGCGGAGGGATCGGAGGGAAAGGGGCAGGAGAGACGAGTGTTGAACTCGATAAGCGGCGCATTCGCGATCGCCTGAAAGAACTCAGGACCGAATTGGCGGCTATCGGGGACGAGCACCACATGCGCCGTGCGAGGCGGGAACGTGAATTGACGGTCGCACTCGTCGGGTACACCAATGCCGGAAAATCTTCGCTGATGCGCGCGATGACGGGTATCGATGTGCTCGTGGCCGATAAACTGTTTGCCACGCTCGATACGACGATCCGCCCGCTGTATCCTGAAACGCGGCCCAAAGTGCTCATGACCGATACGGTAGGATTTATTAAAAAGCTCCCGCATGACCTGGTGGCCTCGTTCAAGTCGACGCTTGATGAAGCCGCTGGTGCCTCGCTGTTGCTGTTTGTCGTCGATGCCTCGGATCCGTCCTTTCGATCCCAACTCGACGTTACGCGGACAGTGTTGGCCGAAGTGGGCGCCACGGATATTCCCAGCCTCTTGGTATTGAATAAGCAGGATCGTCTCGGGCCGGAGGCGCATGCGTCGCTGAAGGTGGAATATCCAGAGGCCGTTTTTCTATCCACGAGAAGCCGGGAAGATCTGAATGCGTTGCGTGAGCGCATCATGCGGTACTTTGAGCGCGAGATGATCGACGAGGACATACGGCTGCCTTTCACCGCTCAAGGGGTCCTGGCAGAGATCCGGGCGCGGATGCGGGTCTTGTCTGAAGACTATGATGCTGAGGGACTCACGATACGGGTACGATCAACCCCTGAGAATTTGCGGGTCATCAAAGAGAAGCTCGTGCGACTCTAAGGGAGTAGGGGTTTGTCTTTCACGAATTGTGAGCACACGTTCTCGTGGCAACCATTCTAGGAGACTGTAGCCTCCCTCCAATATGGGCGGCATGATGCCAATGATCTCCGATGCTGTTGCATTGCAACCAGAAACCGGCGGCCAAGCTTCCACCCGTAAGCGGGGTCAGGCTTCGCTGTCTAAACTATCTGACCTGCCTGTGTGATCAGAGCTGAGTGCAGAGAAGGGGCCTGGTATCTGTCCAGTGGGTACCGAGTGGGGGTTAGATCGTGAATTGTGCATGGCTCAAGACTGAGTTTTCGGTCTTGCCTTGATCATCCATGCAGACAGCACGCCGGCAAGGAGCACCAGACCTTGCGATTAAGCAGCTCAGAACGATACGGTACAGGAAGGTTCAGCTGAACCATGATGGGAGAAAAATGAAATGAAGACCAATATCTGTGTCACCATGTTGCTCTGTTGTGCCACGATCGTGTCGGGCAGTTATGCCGAGGAAGTAGGGAGTGTCGATACAAAATTCAAAATGTTGGGACCGGATCACAAAATCGTGATCGAAGCGTTCGACGATCCCAAGATCGAAGGCATTACCTGTTACCTGAGTCG
>JAOUPN010000125.1 GCA_029879905.1 Nitrospira sp.
CCAGAACGACTAAAGTCAATGTTCGACTTGTGGCGGCGACCAATCGAGACCTATCGGGTATGGTCGCAGAGAAGCTGTTTCGCAACGATCTCTTTTACCGCATTAACGTGTTTCCGGTGGCCCTTCCTCCCCTTCGTGACCGCCGGGAGGATATTCCGCTGCTTGTCCGCTACTTTGCGCAGAAGTTGGCCCGTCGGATGGACAAACAAGTCGAAACGATTCCCGCTGAGGCGATGGACGCGCTTTCGGCATATCATTGGCCCGGCAACATTCGAGAGTTGGAGAATTTGATCGAACGAGCCGTGATTCTCTCTCAAGGGACCGATCTTTGTGTGCCGCTTGCGGAGCTGAGAGCAGCCGGATCCAAGGACGTCCAATCTATTACCAGCTTGGAAGGTGCCGAGCGCGACCACATTATGCGTGCTCTTGAGGCGGCCAAATGGGTCATAGGAGGCTCTGCCGGGGCTGCTGCTCGATTAGACATGAAACGCACGACCCTTCAGTCAAAGATGAGGAAACTCGGTATCTCCCGTCCTTCCTAGTCTGCGCACACTTGCCGGTGGAGCGCCACATGCGAGCGGCTTTCTCAAAGATAGCCGGCAACGGAGTTTTGCAACCCGTCTGCGCCGATCATTCGGCGCTGTGCTATCCCCTCGGCAGGTTATCGTCGGCACTTCGCCTTTCTTCTTGCAAGGAGTTCTGTATGTCGGCACTCAATCTCCGTTGACTTTCAGTGAGATCGGTAGTCCCTGTCGTGTGTGAACTCCGCTGGAACGGGAGTTGCCATGTTCGTTCTAGAAACGGTGAAAGAAGAGAGGCTGACCATGCCTGGCGCGGCGACGGTTCAGGGGAAAGATCTGAAAAAAGAACCCTGCAGGAGGTGGTTCACCTGCCGGTCAAGCATGGCGCTGACGGTGCGAAGGCCTTACGGTTGTCTAGCGGTGCTCCGATCTGACGGGTGATGCAGGTCATCCGGATTGTCGGGGCCGACGTTGCGTGCAGTAAGGTTATCGACTCGGTCATCCAGCGGAATCGCTGGTTGCGGGCAGCAAAGAATTTGGCAGGTCTGATCTCAGCAGTGAAATTGGTGCGCCATGGCGGAGCCATACGAGAAGGGACGACCCCGAGCGCTTCTGAATGAGAGTCCCCGGAGAAGGAGGAGGAAGAAATGACATCATCGAATCGTTATTTGACATCATGGGAAGGATTTTGGGGTTCGGTGAGCGGTGCTCCCGGTGAAGTCTTCTGGGACGCCGATCCCGCTCATGCAGCCCAGCAAGACTTCGCGCTGTTCCGTGAGCATTTCGACCCCCAACTCCCAGTCATTGACCTGGGCTGTGGGAACGGAACTCAGACGCGCTTCCTGGCGAAGCACTTTGCGAGGATCATCGGTACGGAAATCGCCCCTGCAGCCGTCGAACTAGCCGGTAAAATCAATGGTGCGACGAACGTCTCGTACCGGCTTCTCGATGTGTTGTGTCCTGACGATGCAGAGCGCCTGCACGACGAGATCGGCGATGCCAACGTCTACATGCGTGCGGTGTTGCATCAGTTGTCGCCCGCTGATCACGCGGTGGCGGTCCAATCGATTGAGCGATTGCTGGGGGAAAAGGGTGTACTGTATTTGGTCGAACTCTCATCGGCGGCAGAGCCATTTTTTGCCAAGCTCATTGCGGAGTATGGGGTACCTCCCGGCCTTGCGCGGGTGTTTCAGCATCAGATTACCCCAGGCATGTTACACGAAGATAACTTGGCGTCATTGTTCTCATCGGATCGGTTTATGCTATTGAAAACCGGGCCGAGTCACATACGTACCGTACACAGCCTTCCGACAGGCGAGGTCGTACAAGTTCCGGCCTTCTATGCCATCCTTCGGAGGCAGTAGAGACTATCACGGTGAGCAGCCGGTGACCGAACAGAGGATGGCCGATCGCCGTCCAGAAAGGACCACCGATTGAAGAACCCGGCCCGTTAGATGTGATCACGCAGCTCGTCGCGGCCTTGAATGCCTATGATCTTGAATCGGCTGTGGCGCTGTTTGAGCCAAGTGCTTCGTTCGTGATGAAGCCCGGCCTTGTCGTAAACGGGACTGTTGGAATACGTCGGGCATTGGAAGGTTTCATGGCACTGAAGCCTGCAATCACTATCGAAGCGCAGCAAGTCGTGCAAGCAAGTGACGTCGTGCAGTACTGCGCTCGGTGGAACCTGGAAGGAATCGATTTTATGAGAACTGCCGTGCAACTCGGTGGCCGCTCCTCCAGCATCTTGCGGCGCAGGAAGATGGGCGATGGCTGTTCCTTGTGGATAACCCCTGGGGGACAGATATCATCGTGTAATGGAGCTGCAGGAGGGGGAGGGGCCGGAGATTGTTAAAGATCACTGAACAGTGCGGTGCAACAAAGGACTCGATCGTACTTATTCTTGAGGGGCGTTTGGTCGGCCCATGGGCGGAAGAGCTGAATGCCTTGTGGAGCACATTCAAAGCCAGTCAACGGGGGAATGTGCTCATTGATTTGTCCGGTGTGACATTTATCGATACCATAGGGAAAACGTTGTTAGATAGGCTGTGGCACCAAGGAGCGAAACTACGTGCTGCCGGATGTTTGACTCGGTGTATCGTAGAGGAGATCACAGGGGGCATTGAGCGGGAAGAGGAGATCGGTCACGACCGGAGGCGTTGTTCGTAACCCGATTGCAGAACGGGTAAACGAAACAACGGGAGACAGATGGGGGAGTGTGAGCAGAGAATGCAGGGACTGATCAATAGCTTTCTTGGGGATGACCACCGGCGACTCGATGCGTTGTTCCAGTCTGCGTTTGCCGATCGTACGGCAATCGATCATGCTGCGTACGGACAATTTCGCGCCGGGCTTCTGCGGCATATCGGGATGGAGGAAAAGATTCTCTTGCCGGCCGCTCAGGAAGCACGGGCGGGGCAGCCGCTTTCAGTGGCCGCTAAGCTCCGGCTCGATCATGGCGCCATCGCCTCACTGTTGATGCCGACCCCCACAGATGCGGTTATTGATATGCTGCGCGAAATTCTTACAGGCCATAACGAGATTGAAGAAGGCCCCGACGGTGTCTATGAAATGTGTGAACGGGCGGTCGGCCAGAACGTTGAACAGATTATGGCGCGGCTTCACTCGGCTCCCGTCGTCAAGGTCATGCCCTATTCCGACACCGTAGCGGTGATGAATACCGTGCGTCGGGCGATGGAAAGAGCCGGATATTCTTTCAAGGGGTCATGAGGGGGGATTGATCTCGTGACGGCCGAATGTTCGAATAGGGCTGTTGTAACAGTGGAGAAGGGGACGATGAAAGAGGTACACTGTCAGGTCAATCTCTTAAGTCAAACGATGGATCGGCAGGGATGATGTTGTTTTCGCATATGGGCATAGCTCTTAGTGTGAGTATTTTGGTCTTCGCGGTCGGCTGTAAGCAGGAAGCGGAGTCGATGCCGGCACAGCCTGTGCCGCAGGTCGAGGTCATCACGGTTTCGACGCAGCCTGTTCCGGACGAACCGGAATTTATCGGCCAGGCAGAAGCTTCAAGGCCGGTCGAAATTCGCGCGCAAGTCACCGGGATTCTCAAGGGCGTCTTATATCGAGAAGGTCGTGACGTCAAAAAAGGCGATCGGCTTTATCAGATCGATCCGGTTCCGTTTCAGGCAGCCGTGGCCGGCGCGAAAGCCAAAATCGCTCAAGCAGAGGCGAGAGTCGTACAAGCCACGCAGGATTTGGCCCGTGTAAAACCGCTGCTTGTCGAGCAAGCCGTCAGCCAGAAAGATGTTGATGACGCCGTCGCGCAGGATCTTGCCGCGAAGGCACTGCTCCAGGTTGCGAACGCCGAATTGATCAAGGCGCAGTTCGATCTGGACAATACCATGGTCACGGCTCCCATCAGCGGCATTATTGAACGCAGCCGCTATTACGAAGGACGTCTGGTTTCGGCGCAGACGGATCTGTTGACCGTCATTCACCAAGTCGATCCGATGTACGTCGTGGTCAGTGTTCCGGAGACGTTTATTCTGAGACGGCAGAAAGATATCGAGTCCAAACGCATTCAGCATCCCGGTGTCTATCAGCTGCGCGGAGCGCTGACGCTGATGGACGGCACCGCATATCCTGAAGAAGGGGTGCTGGACCTGTTGGAGCCTGGGTTGCGGACGGAAACGGGTGCACGACAGGTCAGAATCACATTTCCGAATCACAAACGGACCTTGTTGCCCGGGCAGTTTCTGAAGGTTCGCGTTAAAGGGGATGTGAAAACCGAAGCCGTACTTGTCCCCCAACGAGCCGTCTTGCAAAGTCCGACCGGTCCGTTTGTCTTTATCGTCAACGATGAGGGAACAGTCGAGATGCGTAATGTCGTAGCCTCGGACTGGAAGGGCACGCAGTGGCTTATCGATGAAGGTTTGCAAGCCGGCGACCGTGTTGTGGTCAATGGCTTGATGAAGATCGGCCCGGGTGCGCCGGTCAAGGCTGTGCCGATTGATCGAACGGACGATCCGCCCTCGTCTCTTTCCACCCCCGGACAGGGATAGCGGGTGATTTCCCACGCTTTCATCGATCGGCCGATTCTGGCTTCGGTGGTCTCCATCATCATTGTCGTGATGGGACTGCTGGCCTTGCAGTTTCTTCCGGTCGCACAATTTCCTGAAATCACACCTCCGGTCGTCCAGATCGATGCGGATTACCCCGGCGCGAGTGCCGAAGTGGCGGCCGAGGCGGTTGCCCGTCCCATTGAAGTTACGCTGCCCGGCATCGACAACCTGCTGTATTTTGAGTCGACCAGCAGCAACGACGGCCATGTTTCGATCAAGCTCACCTTTGAGATCGGTACCAATCCGGACATCGCTCAGGTTCAAACTCAGAATCGCCAAAAAATGGCCGAGCCTCAGTTACCCCCGGAAGTCGTTCGGCAGGGTATTTCCGTCAAGAAACTGTCTCCTGACCTCGTGGCGGTCATTGCGCTCAAGTCGACCGATTCACGACACGATGCGGTGTTCTTGTCGAACTACGCCATTCTCAGACTCGTGGATAACCTGAAACGGGTCAAAGGCGTCGGCGATGCGATGGTGTTCGGACAGCAGAATTACAGCATGAGGATCATCTTGAATCCCTTGCAGATGGCGAAATTGGGTCTGATCCCAAGCGACATCGCAAATGTGGTGCGTGATCAGAATCGTGACTATCCCGCGGGGACGATCGGACGGGAACCGGCGCCGAAAGGCACCGAGTTGACCATCCCGATTATCACCAAGGGGCGGCTGACGGACGTCAAAGATTTTGAGGAATTGATTGTACGGGCGATGCCGGACGGGTCGACCGTTCGTCTCAAAGATGTGGCGCGAATCGAGTTGGGAGCCCAGTCGTATGCGCTTGAAGGGCGCTGGAACAGCAAACCCACGACGTTCATTTTGACCTTCCTGTCGCCCGGCGCCAATGCGCTGGATACCGTTCGGCAGACACGTGCGCAGATGGAGGAACTCGCGAAGAAATTCCCGCCCGGTGTGTCCTACGATATTCCTTACGACACGACGCGATTCATCGAAATCTCCATCAAAGAGGTCGTGAAAACGTTGATGGAGGCGATGGTGCTGGTGATTCTGGTCGTCTATCTGTTCTTGCAGACATGGCGGGCGACGATCATCCCAACCGTGGCGGTTCCTGTCTCGTTGATCGGTACCTTCGTCGGCTTGTACGTCTTGGGTTTTTCCATCAATACGATCACCCTGTTCGGGATGGTGTTGGCGATCGGGATCGTGGTGGATGATGCCATCGTTGTGGTCGAGAATGTGGAGCGGCATATGCGCGAAGGCCGGCTCTCTCCGAAAGAGGCGGCAAAACGTGCGATGAGCGAAGTGACGGCGCCGGTCATCGCGATCGTATTGGTTCTTGTCTCGGTGTTTGTCCCCGTGGGCTTTATCGGTGGCATTACCGGTGCGCTCTACAAACAATTTGCGGCGACCATCGCCATTTCCGTGACGGTGTCGGGATTTGTGGCGCTGACGCTCAGCCCGGCCCTGTGTGCGGTGGTACTTACGCCGCAACATGGAGAACGAGGGAGATTTTGGATATTCTTTGACCGAATGTTTGGATACACACAGCGGGGCTATGCAAAGACGGTCGCCGCCATCTTGGTCAGGCCGATACGGGTCATGGCGGTATTCGGCGTCATTATTGCTGTTTCTGTGTGGCTGTTTCAGGGGTTGCCTAAGAGTTTCTTGCCCGAAGAGGACCAGGGGTATTTTATTGTTGTCGCTCAGTTGCCGGACGGTGCATCGAAACAACGCACCGATGCGGTGCTCGAGCGTGTGGAGCGGTTTTTTCAGGCCGTTCCTGCCGTCCATTCGACCGACGCATTGTCCGGCATGAATTTTGTGTTCGGCACAAGAGGGCCCAATGCCGCGACGATGTTTGTTCCTCTCAAGCTGTGGCATGAACGGCCTGAGCCGCAGTACCATGCCAAGGCAATGGTCGGGATGGCGTACGGGGAATTCGCTAAGATTCCTGAGGCGTTATTGTTGGCGTTTAATGCTCCGTCCATACGGGGGGTCGGGTCAGTGGGAGGATTTTCTGCGCAACTGCTCGACCCAAGCGGCGGTGATTTTAAACAGTTTGCGATGGTGTCACAGCAATTCATTGAGCGGGTGCAGCAAGAGCCGGCGATCGGGCAGGTAGGCACAAATTTCCGCGTGACTGCTCCACGTTTGTTCGCCCACGTCAATCGGGAGCGAGCCAAGGCCTTGGGTGTCTCGATCTCCGAAGTATTTGATACCTTGCAGGCCTATTTCGGCTCAATGTACATCAACGACTTTGTCAAGTTCGGTCGCATCTATCATGTGCAGACGGAGGCGGAGGCCGAATTTCGTGCGACTCCTCAAGATTTATCGCGGATCTATGTTCGGGCTCAAAGTTCGAAGGGCCCCAAGATGATTCCTCTTGATACCGTGATCACAAGGGAGTATCAGAGCGGACCCGATCCGGTGAACCATTTCAATGGGTACAATACGGCGTTTGTGTTGGGCGCCGCCGCACCGGGGTTCAGCTCGGGCCAAGCGATCGAAGCGCTGGAGCGAGCGGCAAAAGAGGTGTTGGAGCCACAGGGCTATACCATCGACTGGAGCAATATCTCGTTCCAAGAACGGCGGGTCGGGGGACAATCCGGACAGGTCTTCGCCATCGGATTGTTGATGGTCTTTTTGGTGTTAGCCGCGCAGTTCGAGAGTTGGGTCGTCCCGTTCGCCGTCATTCTGGCAGTGCCGTTCGCGATTTTCGGGGCGGTTTCAGCCGTGTGGCTTAGAGGGTTCGAAAACGAGATCTATTTCCAAATCGGTCTGGTGACGTTGATCGGGCTGTCGGCTAAGAACGCGATTTTGATCGTCGAGTTTGCCAATGCCCGGTATGAAGCGGGTCGACCCTTGATTGAGTCGGCGATTGAGGCGGCGCGATTGAGGTTCCGGCCGATCATCATGACATCGATGGCGTTTATTTTCGGGTTGTTCCCGTTGGTAGTCGCGTCCGGTGCCGGGGCGGCGAGCCGTCAATCAATCGGAACCGGTGTGCTGGGCGGAATGGCGGCCGCTACATTTTTGGCGATTTTCTTTGTGCCGTTGTTTTTCGTGTTACTGAGAAAACTGACGGGGCGTAGGACCCATCCGGCGACTGCAGAACATCTGCAGGAAACGCCTCGTTTATCCGTGGAGGATGAGACCTAATATGCGTGCCATCCTTGTGGCCGGTGTCGCATTGCTTCTTCTGTCCTGTTCGATGGGGCCTGATTATACCCCTCCCAAACTGGATGGAGAGGACCGCTTCCGTCTGGCAGATGACCAGACGGATATGCCGTCATTGGCCAATGTCGCTTGGTGGGAACTGTTGCACGACGAGCAGTTGCAAGAACTCATCCGGCTGGCCTTGGCGGAAAACAAAGATCTCCAGCATGCTGTTGCCGCCGTCGATGAGTTTCGAGCGAGAGCCTTAATCGCCAGATCGGACTATATGCCGGGTATGACGGGTGCGATGAGTTTGCCGGCCGGCCGCAAAGCGAACTTCTTGTTCCCAGGATTTGCCAGCCCGTTCAATTACTACCTGCTGGGTAATCTGGCATGGGAGATCGATTTGTGGGGCCGTATCAGAAGGTCAAACGAGGCGGCGAGGGCGGATCTGCTTTCCAAGGAGGAGAATCGTCGAGCACTGACGGTCGAGTTGGTCAGCAGTGTGGCGGAAGTCTATTTCAATCTTCTGCAGTCCGATACGCAGCTGGATATCGCCAGGCGCACGTTGCATTCATGGGAAGAGTCTACCCGCATCGCCCAGGCCCGCTTAAAACAGGGACTGAGTTCCAAACTCGATTTGGATCAATTTGAGTCCGAACGTGCCCATGCCGCCGCGCGTATCGCCGAACTGGAACGGCAAATGGTACAGGCGGAAAATTACTTGAGCATGTTGATCGGGCGAAGGCCGTTTGCGATCCCGCGGGGAAATGTATTGGGCGATCAGCTTGTGCCGCCTGACGTTCCTGCCGGGCTGCCCTCTGAATTGTTGCAGCGACGTCCGGATATCTTAGTCGCAGAGCAACAGCTGGCCGCGGCCACTGCCCGCATCGGCGTGGCCAAGGCGGAACGGTTCCCGAAAATCACGTTAACCGGCTTGCTTGGCGCCGCGCATCCCGAGTTGTCGCTGCTCTTTACCGATGCCTCTTCGTTCGGTGTGGCGAGTGCGGGAGTGATCGGACCGATATTGAACAGTCAAGTCTTGGGATTTCAGCAAGAAGCAGCGGAAGCGCAAAGCCGGCAAGCATTGGCGAAGTACGAGCAATCGGTATTGACGGCCTTTCGTGAGGTTGAAGACGCCCTGGTTGCGGTGCGAACCGCGAGGACGCAGAGCGAGGCCCAACAACAGCAAGTGACGGCACTGCAATCGGCTTTACGGCTGGTGGAACTTCGGTATCAGGGAGGGTTGGCGAATTATCTTGAGGTGTTGGTCTCCCGTCGCAACTTATTCGAAGCCGAACTGGGGATGATTGCCACTCGCCGGTTGCATTTGGTGTCGGTGGTGCAGCTGTATAAGGCGCTTGGTGGCGGCTGGTCTCCTGAAGCGGTTCCGACTGAGGACGAGCCGCCACCAAGCGCCTTATAC
>JAOUPN010000526.1 GCA_029879905.1 Nitrospira sp.
CTACGGCAGAGGGGGCCTGCTTGCAGGTGGTGACTCTGGAATGTAAGGACGGAGAGCATGCGAAGCGGTGTCTCGATGCGCTTGCCGCATACGGAAGGCCGGATGCGCTGGCTTTTAATTGTGTCTCCTACGAGTTCGGACTCAAGGAAGGGACATCGGACACAATCTATCTTGTGGAACGCTGGAAACAGTGGGAGGATCTGGATGCCCTGATTCGAGAAAAAGTCATCCCTGCGTTGCCGATGTACAACCAACTTCTGAAGCGACCCTTTGATCCGGCCAGGGATACGGCGCGTGTGAGGCTTTCGACAACATGAGTTCTTCGTATTGACGGTCTTTGAGTAAGTTGCGGACCGTACGTACCAACTTCACCTCAGTGGTCGGTTTGGGTGGAGGCGGTGGGGTCTGTGAAACAGTTATGAATAATGCCGTTCATGAGCGAGATGGCAGGTGAATTACCGTTTGCGGGTCGTGTCAAAGCCATAGCCCAAGGTAAACAAGTACAAATTGTCGGTGTTGGTTGTGCCGGCAGGCGGCTGATTATTGTAGCGTGTGGTTACCTGGAAGCCGCTGGATAGACCCGCCACAATCTTCAAGCGGATGCCGTTATCCATGGTGAAAAAGAAATTTGACGCGTTTTGGAGGGATGGAAAAACTTCATCGTAATGATACAGCGTGACGAGACCGCCGAATAGCGGCCAGTCCATTTTCATGGAGACGCGCGCGCGGAAGCTTGCCTCGTCTTCGGCGGTGCGAAAGTCTTCATTGAAATAGGCCAACCCGGCTTCACTAAAGAATGTCATGTCTTTGAACAGGCCGCTATAGTCTCCACGTTCAATCCATTGGAATCCCGGTCCGCTGGAGATTGCTGTTCGTAGTTTCAGGTCTTGAAAACGGTCGTTTTCAAAGTAGGCCGATGCGAACCAGAACAGTCGCTTGGTCATGAAAAAGTCCAGCTTGATCGTGCCTCGGGCGTTGCGAGTGATGAGCTCACCGGCATTGTCGCCATAGACATAGCGGCCCAACATGCTCAGCCGGAGCTGCTCACTACGGGCCATAAAATCGCCGAGCACACTGACATTGCGGAGACGGCTGTTTCCAGTAGATTGTGAGTATCCGGCGTTCAAACTTCCGATATAAATGACCGGTGGCTGTGCCAAGGGATTGATCGACGTCACAGACGTCAGCGGCACGGTCATCGAGCCTTCGAGCGGTTCGGCTTGGATGGTCAAAGTTCCATCCTGTCCGGCTGTCGCGGTTCCGTGAAGGATGGTCCCTTCTTTGAGGTGAAACGGAATCGGATGAGGAATGTCCAGCTTGGTGACATCGTCCCATTTGACTTTTATCATGTTGTCGGAGGCGGACGATGTCTTGAGGAAGAGAATGCCACCGGACATTTCGATGACTTCCCCGTAAAGGATGCTGCCGTCTTTCAAGGTCACAATATTAGAAGCATGTGGAACGGTTTCTGATTGGGCCGACGCATGACCGGTTAGGCTAAGTGCGGCAATGATGGTCAAGGCAAGCAGATATGCCAACGTTCGCATGCTCATCAACTCTCCTCGATATGCCGTGCGCGCAAGAGTTGCGCGGGCGAGAACGTTGTTGACGAGGAGGCCGCTCGCTAGGTGAACCGTTAGGCCTCCGGATAAGCACCTAGTATATAAATGATCGGCGGTCGCTTTCGCAATTGTGAAAGCCTGGGGATCCGGTGTGTGGCAAGGGAGAGGCCGAGCCGGTGAATAGTGTTGCGGGTTTACGGCTATGAATGAGAGATCCGAATAGTGAACGGCTTCATAATGAAACCAGACAAGTCCTGGAGCTTCACTGTGACTTAAAAACCGAATGACAGACGAATGGTATAAGAAAAAGTAGAATGGGTGGGTTCAAGGTCCTAGTGCAACACCTGTATCCTGGAGATTCCAGGAGCAAAGGAGTTGTCTATGGGACACTATCACCGGTTGACCCTCATGGAGCGTGAAGAACTTAGTCGGATGTTAGCAGCGGGGTCTAGTTTACGAGCGACGGCTCACGCCCTGCAGCGTGCCCTCAGCACGTTGTCACGTAAACTCACTCGGCACCGCACCAGCCCAGCGACGTATCGCGCGGTGCCCGCCCATCAACGGAAGATTCTGAACTGGGAGAGTCCAGCCCAGGCCATTCATCACCCGTTGCGTTAGGATCTTGAATGTACCATGTCCCCTATTTCTTGTCTCGTGCACTGCTGAGTGGACTCATGCCCCTACAATGCTGGGTCGGCAGGGAATCTTCAATGAAAAATTGGATTCAAGAACGCTCCGGATCAGGCCGTTCGGGG
>JAOUPN010000527.1 GCA_029879905.1 Nitrospira sp.
GGATTCCCAATCGCACGCCGATTGAGGCTCGCCCACCCATTGTGGCCCAGAAGGGACGGATCGGGGACTGGGAATGCGATACGCTTGTTGGGGGCGATCGGAAGAGTGCCCTCGTGACCCTCGTGGAGCGGAAGTCCTTGTTCACCCTCTGTACTCCGGTTCCCCAGAAAACAGCAGAATCGGTCCAGAAGGCGATCATCAGACTCCTTGAACCTGTGGCAAGCCAGGTGAAAACCTTGACCTTCGACAACGGGTCAGAATTTCTACAGCATGAGAAGATGGCGGCCGCGCTGAAAGCCCGGACCTACTTCGCCACGCCGTATGCGTCCTGGGAGCGAGGGATCAATGAGAATACCCATGGCCTGCTCCGGCAATTCTTCCCGAAGCGGACCAACTTCAAGACGGTGACACCTGCGCAGGTTGAGCAGGCGCTGTCGCTGCTGAACAATCGGCCGAGAAAGACGAGGGGCTACAACACACCCACTGAACTTTTTACGAAGACGTTTGTCCCAATCATATCACCGTCAGACATTGCACTTCTGAGTTGAATTCGCGCATTCCCTGAATCGGGCTCCAATCTTCTTCAACTACCGCCGCACTAAGTGCAATTGATCAAACCATTTAATTCATTAGTCCTTCTTGGGCGAAAAACTATTATCCGTAACACATTGAGCCAGTTCCTCTGGCTCGACGTCTAGATGTCCACATTCTGTACGTATCTGCCGACAAAAAGTTGTAAAGAACTCCTTCTTTCTGGGGTCTTTTGAAAACATCTTCATCCGATTAGCCATCAGGGTCTCGCTGTGGCGTTGCCACGAGCAAGAATGAGAACCCATTATGTCTTTTGTCCAAAACGCCCTGAGGGTAGGTTCTAGACTTGCCATAGCATTGCTGGCCAAACGCTCGACTACCTCTTGATATCCGTCCAATGATTTAACCTCTTGCCCTTTCTGAAGAGGAATGAGCGGCTGCCCCTGAGGATCGTACCGTTGTGCAGCTGGAAGTGGCTCAACGTACCTGTCAAACGTTCCACGAAAATCATTAAAGAAAATTGTGAGGGTACTGTCCGAGTGCACCCATAGTATAGGATGAGGCAATCTGGACCATTCGCGCTTAGAGGCAATTTGGATCTTGCTGGACACAGTCTCACCATTTTTCTTGAAAATTCTGAGGAAAAGAGCAATCTCTCGCTCTCGCTGATCTATGGCAGTCCAAGTTACAGCAAACGTGCCATTCGGAAGGGATGTCACACCGGTAACGCCGTTGTCTTCATCAGACTTGGCAACGGTGAAGGGATGAGTCAGCGGACGGCCATTCCCTGCAAAGACACGAGCCTGTACATAGGTTGGTTCGTCAAGTGGGGAAGCGGTCCAGACCACAACATATCCTTCGTCATACAAGCGATCTATATGACCTACTGAGATGTCATACGTTTCACGAATCTCAAAATCAGGACCCCACGCCTGTCCATCTGCGCCTAAGCTTCTTCCGGATAAATAACCAGGACCCTTGAGGATTTGTGTAGGCCATAGAGCAATAAATTTGCCATCGCACAATTCAACGATCTGCACGGACTTCCTTAAATCAAGAAATCTAACGGCATTTTTCGAGAGACCATATGCTGGCTCAGGTTTTTGGAGGAAGGTGCCGGGAGTTGGGTTCATCCCGAGATAGATCTCGAAGGGGGATCTCGAATTGGCTAGATAAGAGAAGCATCGGTTTTCATCTGATAAACCTTCCGCCAGTGCCTCTGGTGCCACAAGAGATTGGCCCATTGCAAAAATCCCTGACAATGCTAGGCCGGATAGAAAATAACGACTAATACAGTACACGGATCCATCTTTCTTATTGCCTCTCTTATTGCCTCGCAAGAAATTGCAAGTCATATCCGTTTACCACTGATCAAGCTCCTTGAGCCTCTTTTCTCACAAACATTTGTTTGTGAGCCTACCATAGGATAAGCCGCAATCCTTGAGAAATCGACCAACTTTGGGCGGCATTTCAGATGGGGATGTTGACAGAGGTGCATTGGGGATTTTCAGGAAGCATGCCCCCCTAAGATCTTGGTGGCACCGTCATTCGATGGAACCACCCGATAGCGGTCGGTCGTGGAGGTCGGCTTTGGGTCGCCATCAGTCTTTAAGGCCTGCACGTTCCTTGAGATCCTCAACTACCAAATTGCTGGGCCCGTCCGACATATAGAGAAAACGGCCGAAGGGGTAGAACTTGATCGATTGTCCGAACACAGTTGGAGCCCGGAAATGCATGATGTGGGGGAGATTCAGCCCGGTATAATCTGTAATGTCCACAATGT
>JAOUPN010000126.1 GCA_029879905.1 Nitrospira sp.
AAAAGATGAGGAAATTGCCGCCCGTCTCCGTGCTCAACAAGTCCTGATCGCGAGGCGGACGGTTGCCAAGTATCGAGCAGAAGAAAATATTCCGTCGGCGAGCCAGCGCAAACGATTTTTCTAGGAGAACAATACTTTTTTGAAAGGTCGGAGGAACACCCATGAATCTAAGAATGACAGGTCGTCATCTCAAGATCACACCGGCGCTTAGGGAATACGTGGAAACGCGGTTCGCCAGACTGGACCGTTATGGGCTTGATCTAGGGTCTCTGCAAGTCGTGATGGGCGTTGAAAAGCTCAACCATACGGCCGAAGTGATCGGGCTTGTGAATGGAAAAACTCTTCAGGCGAAGACATCAACCCGAGAAATGTATGCGACCATCGATGATCTTGTGGACCGAGTTGATGCGCAATTGAGAAAGCAAAAGGGAAGGTCCGTCAATCATAAGCCGAGTAAATCGAGGAAACTCAAAAAACCGGAGAGTGAAGACTGAGTCGGCTGTAGTCGTCACAGATTGCCGGTTCCGGCTAAGCGTCGGGTTCCCTTCTTCTCCGCCAGGTCGGACCATGAATATACGCCAACCAAAAACCGGCCATATTGTATTTCTCCTGCCTCCGCATCACCGACGCATAATCCGATATGCGTATCAGCCTCCGTTCTTTTCTCCGTTCCCGGTGAACCGGAAGCAGGGTCATTCAAGAGTGAGTGATGTGTTTCAAGGCCGTTCAGATTGATCATCTTTGCTTATGCTGCAGATTGGCGCAATGAAGGGTATGCGTAATGAACAGCATACGGAACTCTCGCTCTGAAAAAATGACATGTTTTACGAGCAACCTCTGTACACAGAGGGAATGTGGCTCGACTTAGCATCGTCGTGATCAGTGGGTTGTCAGGTTCGGGAAAGTCCCTCGCATTAAAAGCGTTGGAGGATGTGGGCTATTTCTGTATCGACAATCTTCCACCGGCTTTACTGCCGACATTTGTCGAACTCTGTAACAAACAAAAAGGGGAGATTACAAACATCGCATTGGGCGTCGATATTCGGGAAAGGATTTTTTTTCCAGAATTGCCGGCGATGCTGAAACAGCTCAACGAGCTCGGTCATTCGGTCCGATTGCTCTTCCTTGAAGCCCGTGAAGATGTCCTTGTCCGTCGATTTTCCGAATCCAGACGTCCGCATCCGCTCAAGCCGCACCTGCCCATTTTGGATGGAGTTCGATTTGAGAAAGAACAATTGGCGGAACTTCGCGGCCATGCGGATCGTGTGATCGACACATCGGGCCTGACGGCTCATGAGTTACGTGATTTGGTCACCAGGCAATTTCGCCCTGAGCCGACACGCAGAAAACTGACGCTTTCGTTGCTGACATTCGGGTTTAAATTTGGCGTTCCGTACGACATCGACTTGCTCTTCGACGTCAGATTTCTGAAAAATCCCCACTTCGTCCCTGAACTTAAGCCGCTTACCGGGGACAACGATAGAGTTCGTGCTTTTGTTTTGTCGGATGCCAATGCCAACGAACTTCTTACACGACTTGAAGACTTGCTGAAATTTCTCATCCCCTGCTATGAGCAGGAGCCTCGAAGTTATCTAACTATTGCGCTCGGATGTACAGGCGGTCGCCATCGCTCTGTTGCCGTTGCCGGTCGACTGCATGAATACCTCTCCGCCTTAGGATACGAAGTTACCCTTCATCATCGCGACATCAACAAGCCCTAAATACCGATCGCCCTTTTCCGTCGGTGATGTCAACCGACCGTTCTCTTCCCGTCGTTTTCTTGACAGGTAGAGACCATTGACTATACTTGCCTGTGTGCATGTACGTATTCGTCTGTTAGGGGAGAACCCCTACCATAGTGAAGAATCCAAACGCTTATGTGAAAAAAAAGAAGATAGGCGTGAAAAGGGAGGAGCAAGGAGACTGTTTCTGATGCGACGTCGATAGGGTGAAAGAGACCAACCACGCTAGGGTGAACCGAGATAGACACGGCGAGCTGTGGGAGGTCGGTGAGGGAGATCGAAGAGAGCAGAATTTAGATAATTGTTCGTGTAAACACTGTTGTCATGTAGAGTATTGCGGTACAGGCTATGGCGATATCACTATCAAACATCTTTAAGTTTGGGTCCTTCAAACATCTATTTGAAACGGACCTGATGTCCATGTTGAAGCCGCGCGGGCAACTTGTGGGGCTGGATATCGGGTCCAGTGCCATTAAATTGGTGCAATTGAAAGAGACGAAAGGTCGATACAGTCTTCAGAAGTTCGCTGTGAAACCTCTCGAGCCTGAAGTCATCGTCGACGGGACTGTGATGGACGAAGGGCGTGTCGTCTCAACCATACGGGAATTGTTCGACGAAAACCGTGTGAAGAATAAACAGGTCGCCATCTCAGTGTCCGGCCATGCCGTGATCGTCAAAAAGATCAATCTGCCTCCCATGCCTGATGAAGAATTGCCGGGGCAAGTTAAGTTGGCTGCCGAACAGTATATCCCCTTCGATATCAACGAGGTGAACATCGACTTTCATGTTCTTCCTGCTGACCTCACGGTCGACCAACAGGGGGATATGTCGGTGATTCTTGTCGCCGCGAAGAAGGATAAGATTAATGAATTGACAGAGCTCGTCAAGGGAGCCGGGCTTATCCCGATGATCATGGATGTCGATGCCTTTGCCGTAGAAAATATGCATGCCATCAATTATCCCATGGCACAAGATGAAACGACGGCATTGGTCAATATCGGAGCCAGTGTGATGAACGTGAATATCGTTCATGGCGGAGCTTCGCTCTTTACGCGAGATATTCCGCTTGGAGGAAACCGCTATACGGAAGCGCTTCAGCGCGACATGGGAATGTCCTTCGAGGAAGCGGAGGAAAGTAAGAAAAAGAAACGAGGAGGAGATGCCGGGGCGAGTGACGTGGTTGACGGGGTCAATGCCGAGGTCGCCTCTGAAATATCCAGAACCGTCGATTACTTTAAAACGTCTACCGCGAATGTGGAATTGGATCGAGTGCTGGTGTGTGGCGGTGTCGCAAGTGCCAGAGGTTTGATTCAGCAGCTGGGAGAGCGGATGCAAGTCCCCGTAGAAGTTGCCGATCCCTTCGGTGAAATCGACGTGACCAGATGTGATGTTGATCCGGATATGTTGACGGAGCTCGCACCGTCGGCAGCGGTTGGAGTGGGCTTGGCGTTGAGAGCGGTGGGGGACTGATGATTCGTATCAACCTATTGTCCACTGGCCCCAAAGGGGCAAAGCGGAAACCACAGTATGATGTGCGCGCCCAACTGATGGTGGGCGTCGGAGTCGTAGTGATCGTGCTGGCAGGGTGCTGGTGGTACTCAATGGCTTTGGACGATGAAATCGAAGCTCTGCAGCAAGAGAAACAGAACAAGCAAGGGCAAATTGCGAAATTAAAGGAGCAGGTCAAACAAGTAGAGGATTTCGAGAAGAAGAAGAAGCTCCTTGAGGACAAGAACCGGATCATTGAGGAATTGGAACGCTCAAGAACCGGGCCGGTCAAAGTGTTGGATCATGTCAGCCAGAGTATCGAGCCGTTGAAGATATGGCTGACAAGGCTAGGTGTGACATCGGACGTGGTAGAGCTTGAAGGGAGTGCGCTCACGAACGACGACGTCGTGGAATTCGCCAACAACCTGCGGCGGACGGAATATTTCACAGCCATCAACCTTCGAGAAAGTAAGGCGGCGAGCGAGAACAAAGTCAATGTCTATCAGTTTCGATTAACGTTTCGACTGAAGGGATGAAGTGAGCATGGATCTCTCGTCGGTCAACCTTGAGTCTTTTCGGAATGTTCCGGCTCCACAGAAGGCGGCGCTCCTTTTCTTGTTGGTCGGAGGGATTGTCGCAGGATTTTATTATAATTATGTCGAGCCGAAATCAACCGAAATCGTAGGGCTCCAGGCTGAAAACAGCAAGTTGGAAGGCGAGATCCAAACGCTCGCGATTAAGGTCAAGCATCTTGATGAGTTAATTGCCGCAAATAAACAACTGGAGATCGAGCTTGCAAAGAAAAGTGAGCGTCTTCCGCCCGAAGAAGAAGCCATTATGCTGCTCAAGCAAGTGTCCGATCTCGGACTTCGACTGGGGCTTGATATCAAACTGTGGAAGCCCGGAGCTCCCGCCGTAGATCCGTCCAAGTTATTTGTGAAAATGCCTGTGAGTGTCGAGGTTTCCGGTGGCTACCACACGGCTACGCTGTTTTTTGACCGTATTAATAAGCTTCAGCGAATCGTTACGGTTTCCGGACTCAAAATGGGAGCGCCAAAAGTCGACGGTGGTCGGGCGGTTTCGCAAACGACATTTAACTTGATTGCGTATGCGGCACCTCCTGGCTCTCCGGCTGTAAAAGTGGCAGCCGCATCAACGGCGCCGGGGCAGCCGGCTCAATCGATTCCATCGGGTCAATGAGGAGAGTGGCTTGGCAATGAATAGCCGGGAACGAAAGAGTACAGGTAGGCAATGGGCCAGGGGGGCACTGGCTCTGCTGGTTGGCATGGTTGTTCTCAGCCTAATACCTGCCACGGTACAGGCAGAGACTCCTCTTGCTCAAATTCAAATGAGCCCAATGAGGCAAGATTCTATTAACAAAATGCCTTCTGCGCCGGAAGTTCCAAGGGTGCCGTCAACAGGTGTTACGGCTTTGCCACCAGGGTCGGCCGAGCAGGAACCAGCTCAAGTATCGCTTCTCAATAGTACGACGGGGGCACATTATGATCCGGCCGGCCGACGAGATCCATTTTTGCCCATTCTCGAAGAACTCCGTGGAGGGAAGATTGATGAGAGTCTTCCCCCGCTCCAACGAGTGGCGTTGACGGAAATCGATTTGATCGCAATCGTATGGGGGACTTATGGCTATGTTGCCATGGTTCAAACCCCTGAAGGCCACGGCTACACCGTTAAGCGTGGGACAAAAATCGGGCAAAACAACGGGATCGTCAGGGTGGTGACAGAGCGAGGAATTATTGTGGAGGAACGGTTTACCGACTTGTATGGCATGAAGCAGGAGCGAGAGTCCGTCAAGCTCCTTCATCCGAAAGAAGGCTCAGAATGAAATTACTATCCACCAACGCGAATAGCGTCATGATCACGAAGCGTTTCATCGGAGCGGTCGGGCTATCCGTGATGGCTTTGGCAATTCATGCCGAGGTGACGACCTATGCGGGAGAGTCGGAGCAGACGGAGAACGGACGCTTGGCTCGTGGTGAGAAGGTTGTGGCCGGACCGATCGCTCATACTGTCACGGATATTGAGGTTTATCCAGATGGGGATCGCGTCTCGATTGCCGTAGCCGGTGATGGTCAGATGTATCCGGAGGCAAAACTGCTTGATGAGTCACGGTTGGTAATCGATATTCCTGCTGTGACGCCGGCGATTGGAAAAGCCGTTGTGCCGGGTGAGCACGCGTTACTGAAGAGGGTTCGAGTGGGACGGCATACCGATAAGGTGCGATTAGTGCTTGACCTCCGTGATCGCCCGCAATTCTCTTTGGTCCA
This sequence comes from Nitrospira sp., assembly GCA_029879905.1. Lineage (GTDB taxonomy): Bacteria > Nitrospirota > Nitrospiria > Nitrospirales > Nitrospiraceae > Nitrospira_D. Next base: position 5,516 of record JAOUPN010000126.1, read on the forward strand.
GAATGGGTCGGATTTTCTGGTGATGCTCAAGCCTGGCGATTCTCAGGACTCATATTTTGAGGGCACCGAATCGTTGGCAGGAGCTCCCGTTACGGAGCCAGTGGGGAAGGGGAAAATCATTACGGTAACCAATCGTAGCGCGTTCCCTGTTAAAACCCTTGAAAAAACAACGAAGGGGAAAGTTCGTGCCCAAATGGTTCAAATGGCATCGGATGAGGGAGATGCGGGGAGTAGCATGCGGCCTGGCGATGTTGAGGTTGGGAAAACCCGCTTCGTCGGCAGACGAATTTCACTCGACTTCCAGCAGGCGGATATTACGAATATCTTGCGATTGATCGCGGAAGTCAGCGGCTTCAATATTGTCGTAGGGGAAAATGTCAAGGCCAAGGTCACGATGAAGCTGATCAATGTGCCTTGGGATCAGGCGCTGGATATGCTGCTGCAGATGAACGGGCTCGGCATGATCCGTCAAGGAAGTATCATGTGGGTCGATACATTGGCTAATTTATCAAAGCAACAAGATCAGCTCTCAAGATCCAAGACGGCCAAAATGAACGCCGAAGATGTCATCGGGAGATTGTTTTATCTGCGCAATGTGCCTGCACAAGAAATGATGAGGGCGCTTCGGCCGCTCCTGAGTAATCGCGGTATGATCCAATTTAATCAATCAACCAACGCCGTGGTTGTGAGAGATACCGGTACGAAGCTGAAAGCCATGGAGGAGATCATCAACGGGCTTGATCAGGAGGTGCCGCAAGTTCAAATAGAGGCACGTATCGTACAGGCCGATACCGTGTATTCCAGAGGCATGGGGATTCAGTGGGGCATCAAAGATTCACAAGTGTCGCCCTCGAACTTTCACATGATCGGCAATGTGACCGGTCCGTTTGCCAGTGCCGCCGGTACAGCGGCCGCCGGAGGGGCATCGAGTCCCATTGCTCGCGATTTTCTTGTCAATCTCCCCGCACAAGTCGGTGGGTTGCCGGCTGTTCCCTCCATCGGATGGACGTTCGGGAGATTGGCGGATGGGTTTGGATTGGATATGCGGTTGTCTGCCGGAGAGTTGCTGGGATTAACCAAAGTGATCGCCGCTCCGAAGATCACCACGATGGATAAGCGTGAAGCCAAGATTTCTCAGGGTGAGTCGATTCCGTTTCAAACGACGTCCTTGCAGGGAACGCAAACGACATTTGTGGATGCCAATTTGGAGTTGAATGTCACACCGACGATCATTTCGCGTGATCCGAATGAGGTTTCAAAGAGAATTCAGCTGAAAGTCCGGGCGACGAGGAATGCCGTCGGTGCGAGGAGCAATCCGGCCGGTCCGAGTATTGACCGTCGCGAGGCGACAACACAGGTCAATATGCGAGACGGCGAGACCATGGTCATCGGCGGGGTCTTCGTCGATGTGCAAGGGAATAATGTGCAGGGTGTTCCGTACCTTTCTCGTATTCCCGTCTTAGGTTGGTTGTTCAAGAACAAGTCTGAGTCGGTCTCCAAGCAAGAGTTGCTGATTTTCCTGACCCCGACGATTGTCAGAATATAGAGAGAGTCCGGTTCGAGCGATTCCGAAGGGCGAGAAAGAGAAAGCGTGGTAGTGCAGGGTCTGCATTACCACGCTTTTTTTGTCTAGAGGGATTAAGGCCTCTTTCCCCCATCATGCCGGTACGGTTCAGTGACGGTCTCTGTCGGTCACCTGCCTCCGTATTCATACGGCACCCAATTCATTTAGTTTTATGCCGGGGTATGCTACGATCCACCCGTTTTCAGACGGGAATTGTCTTCACGGGAAAGACGTCTTGTGTGCCGTGCCGGTCCAATGCCGGGTCTTGTATGGAGTGATGATGACATCGCCGACGATTGTGCCCGTTTCGCTGGGAGAGCGAAGTTATGAGATTGTGATTCAGGCTGGGTTAATAGACCATCTGGAGGAGCGAGTACATGAATTAGGGGTTCGTGGGAAGGTGGGCATCGTCACGGATCGTCATGTCGCGCGACATTATCTTCGTGGACTGCTGCGTGTGCTTGATGCATGCGGCGTTCAGGCCGTTCCTATTATTTTGCCTCCCGGTGAACACTCCAAGACGCTGACAACGATCAAGCATATTTTGGATGTGTTGGCCTCCCATCGATTTGAGCGGTCATCGTTCCTGTTTGCCCTTGGCGGAGGCGTTGTCGGTGATCTGGCCGGTTTTGCGGCGGCGATTTATCAACGGGGTATGCCGTTCGTTCAAATACCGACTACGCTCATTGCGCAGTCGGATTCGAGCGTCGGCGGCAAAACCGGGGTGGATCATCGGTTGGGAAAGAATCTGATCGGCGCCTTCTACCAGCCTAAGGAAGTATGGATTGATCCGTTGACGCTACGAACATTGCCGAAGCGTGAGTGGGTGGGAGGATTGGCGGAGGTCATTAAGTACGGCGTGATTGCCGATGACATGTTCTTTAGGTCTCTTGAGCGGGACATGCCGAAGTTACGGGATCGACAGCCCGACATCGTTGCCGCAGTGGTCAAGCGATCGTGTGAAATCAAGGCCGATGTCGTGGGGGCGGACGAACGGGAGTCCGACCGTCGGCGGATTCTGAATTACGGCCACACGATCGGACATGCCTTGGAGACGCTGGGCGGATATAAGGCCCTGATTCACGGAGAAGCGGTCGGAATCGGTATGGTTCAGGAGGCGGACCTCGCCTGTTTTATGGGCGTGTGTGATAAGGACGTCGTGGAAAGAATTCGCACGCTCGTGCGGGCCGCCGGCCTGCCTCATCGTCTCCCATCGTGGCCTTCCGCTAAAGTTTGGAAAGCGATGATGCATGATAAAAAAGTGTCCGGAGGACAAGTCATCGGTGTCTGGCCGGAAGGAATCGGATGTGTTCGGATGATGCCGATTGATGAGGAAACATTCCGCCGTTGGCATCAAATTGAATCATCATCGGTCGCCGTACGACCATCGTCCACGAAGAGTAGGGTAAAGAGACGAAGGACGAGGGCATGATGCGAACCCTTCGGATCGCCATGGCGCAGATTGATCCGTTGGTCGGAGACATCGTCGGCAATACGCAACGCATACGCTCGATCATCAAAGACGCAAGGGCTACAGGCGTCGATGTGGTGACGTTTCCTGAGTTGGCGATCACCGGATCCCCCCCCGAAGATTTATTGCTGAATCCTCAATTTGTGACGGACAGCGAGAAGGCATTGGCCGAACTGGCGCGTGAATGCACGGGCATTGTTGCCGTAGTGGGATATGTGGGACAGGGGGTGCCTCAAGCGCAGGTGAGCCCGCGACATCCGGTTATCACGGCGGATGGGCGGCTTTTGTACAATGCGGCTGCGATTCTAGCGGATGGGTGCTGCATGGGCAGCTATGGGAAACGATTGTTGCCGAATTGGGGCGTGTTCGATGAAGCACGGTATTTTCAACCCGGTCATAAGCTTCCCCTGATCACTATCCGTGACAGTAGGTTGGCCGTGAGCATGTGCGAGGATCTGTGGCACTCGGAAGGACTTGCTCGCGATCTGGCATCGGCCGGCGCGGAGGTGATCGTGCATATCCACGCTTCTCCGTTTCATATCGGGACCAGTCGG
>JAOUPN010000528.1 GCA_029879905.1 Nitrospira sp.
GCGCAATCGCCACCGTTCCTGAAAGCCCCATATTCTCGTGTTCGGAAAATACCAATGCATGCGCCGCAGGGGCATCCTGAAGCATCAACGATGCAGCCTCGTCACGCAGGCCGGACTCCTTCTGCTGCACCCAACGTTCCAGTAGGGCACGGCAGTCGTCTCCGTGCCGCACATGATACGGTTCCAGCGTGATCGCCTGCTCGCGCTCGACGCGGTTGCAAAGCGCCCGCTGTGATTTATAGCGATCCCCGGCCAATGAGGCAACGGCCTCAGCTGAATACACATAGTCGCCTTCCTTGTGACGGCGGTGCAGCCCCATCCGTTCCAACTCTATGAGCTGAGAATCCATCACGTTTTCAATCCGGCTTACCGGCGAGGGTCCGTTCCATTCCCGCATCATCTGAAAGGCTTCGCCCACTGTCTGTTCCAGCGGCCTCGGCCCCAGTGGGGGCAACGGCATAAACCATCCGTCCGGTGAACGCGCCATCAAAAACACGGTCTCTCCCGACTCCGTCCACCAATAAGACAAGTGTGCCGTCCACACATAATGGTATGGGAAGGCATAGGCGGCCAATACATCGGGGCCAAGAACCTTGGCTTGTTCCAACGCATGCGCAAACCGGGGCGCATCCGAAATCGTGAGGCGACGCAGCCCGGCAGGAACAGGAGAATGTACTACGCGAGCCGTGAGTTTCGGCAGAGCTCGCATGACAACCACATCGTCTTGGAAGCGACCGATCAGACGGGGGTTGGCGACGATCGTGGCAATCGTTTCCTCCGTATTCAGCAGAGCGGCAACCCGTTCCGCATGAGCAGATATCCGAGCAGGGATCGTTTCACGCATGACAGGGCACTTGGTGTCCCAACCCAGAACCACTTCCTTATGAGCCGCATCCCACATAAGTGCCAAGGGATACAGGCGGCAATCCAACGGCCGCGATTCATAAATACCGCATCGGGAAGATGCCGGATCAAACGCCGGGCAGAGGTACCCCTCTCCATCGCCGTTCCCCACCAAATTGACCTGTGAGCCCGACGGATCCGGAAAGTACTCAAGACTCAAACCATGTGTTCCGGCCTCGACGATTTCATGCGCGGTAAAATACGGTCGTAGAAAACTATCTGCTTCGGGGAAACGGCAACAGACATCGCAACGAAAACATGATGCCTGGGATACCAATTGAGGAAATGCCTTAGGAGAGTCTGCCGAAGGTTGAGATTCAATGGAGAGCAAACTCATGGCGCCCCATGATACGATGCAAACCGAATTGTAGCAAGCGAGACGTGCGTCTACTTATCGTATTCATACGCCCCGCTCTCAGCTCCGCTTGAGACTGACGGGGATACGGCGGGACACCCTCTTGTCGAACCCTGACCCGCATGTTAGCATTCACCCGACCTACGATCTTTTCGACGACTGCCGGACAGGCCGGAGTACTAAGGCAGAAGGATTCACCCATTGTCACAGACCGCTTCATGTTTCCCCTCACTTGAGAGTGAGGCGGCCATCAGCCGATGCACTGCGATCCGCGAGCAGTTGCGAGGGGCGAACCTATTTGCAATGCCCCCTTCGCCGGCGACGTCCGCCGGAGACATGCCCACCGGATCAGCAACTGCATCGTGGCGGATCAGTCCCTGCCCCCTGCCACTCACCCAAGAACAGGTGGCATTCTTCACTGCGCTGGGTCCTCAACTCCTCTCCTTTTACCGCGCCCTGAACCGTCTCTACCAGGAAAGCATCCGAGGCTCTCAACCGGTCTGGATATCCCAATACTTGGATCAAGGCAAACCGGAAGGACTGATCACCTACAGCCGTATGAAACGATTTCGGGAGTTCGTCCCGGCCGTCATTCGACCGGACGTGATTCCCACGCAGGACGGCATGATCATTACGGAGCTTGATTCCGTCCCGGGCGGCATCGGACTCACCGCATGTATGTCGCAACTGTATGCGGATGCATCTGTGCACTCTCCACCCCTCGGCTCTCCCCGGTACGAGCTTGTCGGAGGCCGAGACGGCATGGTGCGTGGGTTCGCCTCGATGTTACAAACCGCCCAAGGCACACACACAGGACACGTGGCAATCGTCGTGTCCGAAGAAGCCAAAGACTATCGCCCGGAGATGACGTGGCTGACCGCTCAACTCCGCGAACGAGGCTTGCCGGTCTGGTGCGTCGAACCACGCCACATTCGCTTTACGGAAGACGGACTTCGTCTGCGCACAAGCGACGGCGAGCATCCCATCGGCTTGATCTATCGCTTTTACGAGTTATTCGATCTACCGAATATCCCGAAGGCCGAGC
>JAOUPN010000529.1 GCA_029879905.1 Nitrospira sp.
GGCCTTGCCCTGAGCGACGAGTCCGTTTTGCTTTTTGGCTGAGTCAATTGCTGCCACCGAGAAGAAGGACAGTCCACCGATTGCCGTAACCAGCAGCATGAGCAATTCTCGGATACCTTCGTAGTCTGCATTGTCTGCGATGAACATGTTCACCGTCAGAGTCAGCACCGCAATGATGAACTTCCGACTGCGGAGCAGCGCGAGGAAGGGGCCGATGATCGGCACACCATTCAGGCGGGCGATGAATAAGAGTAAGGCTGCGAACACTTTATTTAAGACTTCCATAGTAAATCTCCTTTATTGGTCACATCGGACATATGCGTCGTCGATGTAGCTATCGTTGTGTGCGAATGGAAACAAACGCACATTCTCAAAAAATACGGTTGTTTCGTAGCTGTTAGCGGTGAACTCATAGGATATCAGGACATACTTGTCGTAATGCCCGTCAATCTCGTGCGTAAACCCGCGACTGATGAGTAAATCGCCACTGTCGAGATTACTCTCCGAAAACGCGAAGGTGTCTCCATCGAGATCGACCCGGATCATCCAGATCGAGTTGATGAGATCGTCATCCTCTGCCATCAGCGAACGGTCGCCGGTGAGGTTCCAATCAGGTGTGCTCCACGATTGAACATAGGCCCCAGCTTCGCAGTTTGCGCCGGGAGTCGTTTCTATCGTCTGGTAGACCCCCGCTCGGCATACCTTATAGAAGCAGAACCACTGTTGCGCCGCCTGCCCACTATGAACCCGGTTCTCGACCTGTGTGTCTTTGAACTCTGGTCGTGCCATCGGGAGAGTGAACTCTTCTCCGGTTTCGTTGCGCTGTACGGTGAGGCACTTCTCCGGGGTGTACGGCTCATCGCAGTAAAACGGCTCCCAGCCGATCTTGACCTGAACTTCATTGAAGAGGACGATGCGAACCGGCCCCTCGAAGCTGGGATTGACTAGTAGGTTTGGGCTATCATCTGATACGTCCTCGCCTGCAATCGCAGTCGGCGTGCTGTTCGGGTCAATCGTCGGCGCATCGACTGTCATAATGATGCGAGTAGGCGTTGGCGACGGCGTGGCAGTAGCTGTCACCGTCGGCTCGGCTGGTTCCTCTGTCTCTACCTCGGTGGGCGATACAGTTTCAGTTGGGCAGTCCTCGCACGGCACTGGCGGGGGGAGTTCTCCGCCGAAGAGGAGGAACGCCACCGCGACCGCCAGCAGGAAGAATATCAATAAGTTGTTGTTCGTTTTCATATACGTCTCTTTCCGCCGCTATGCGGCCTTCTCATCTTCGATAGGGTTCTCAAGTTGCTCAACCCGCTTCTTTAGTTTCTTGTTTTCCTCAACGACCGTCTCATACTTGCGCTTGAGGGCTGAGTAGTCCTGCCTGATTTTCGTTAGCTCTGCTTTCAGGTCTTTATCCGCTTCCTTCATGCTGGTAATTTCGGTGTCTCGCTCCTTCAACGCATCTTTTAGTTCTCGGATTTGGTTATCGTGTTCTCTGTCCTTCTCGATCCCCGCAGTCCTGAGCCGTGCCATCGCCTCCTCTTGCTTGGCGGCAGCACTCCGCGCCTCATCTTGCTTAACTCGGAGTTCACGGATTTCGTCCTCATGCTTATTCCGTGTCTCTCTCATGGCTTCAGCCATCCGCAACAGCTCGCCTTCCATTCGCTTGGCTACCGTGTCTATCGTGCTGACGGCTTGATTACTAGCATCAATGGAGAGTTTCGGCTTCGATGCGCCAAACTTAACCCATGTCATGAGGTTGTTGGAGATAGCAGCGAGTGCGCCAATCCCTGTCGTGATGAGGAGAGCTGTTATTTCTGGTTCCAATCTATCCTCCCGCCTCAATGTTGGGCCAACGATCATTCCTCAGTGCGATGATCATTTTTACTAGATGGGTTATCGCCACTTTAGCACTAGCCAGATCAGTGACGTTGGCATTGATCCAAGCCTCCGCTTCTGCGCCAGTAGCTGTCGCCAGTCCGGGGACGGCACTGAATGCGTTCTTTGCGCCAGTTTGCACCGTATCTTGGCTGGCTTGATTTGCTAATTCTATTTGAGCCAAGACCCAACCATCAGCGTATTCTTGATCGGTCGGTTCGATCTGCTCCTGATCAAGCCATACGATATCGGTCTTGTCTCCCGTTGCGTCTCCTGTCCATCGGTAAGTCGCGCCGGGGCGGATGATGCTGAGTATCAATCTATAGTCCATGTCGTTATCCTATCTTCAAAAATGTGATAGATGCGTAAACTTCAGTTCCCCACGAATAAGCCTTACCCATGCCGTCCGTAGCTCTAGTAGAGGTA
>JAOUPN010000127.1 GCA_029879905.1 Nitrospira sp.
GTCCGTTCGGAACGGAATTCCCGGGAATAATGTCAATATGCTTGCGCTCGTCGATTTGCAAATTCGCCAGTTTGCGAATCTGGGGCCGGGTACGTTGCATGATGCCTATCGCACTGTCGCCGCCGATTTCGGTGTGGTGGTGCAGTCCGCCGATCGTGATCATTTATCGCAGGAAATCTTGCGGGATCAAATCGATACCATGCGAGCCCAGGTTTCCGGCGTCTCGATGGACGAAGAGTTGGTCAATCTGATCAAGTTTCAACGGGGATTCGAGGCGGCGTCGAGACTGGTCCGTGTGTCCGACGAGATGTTTCAAACCATCCTGTCGCTCAAGCCGTAGTAACGGAGTATCATGCGCGTCACGGAAATACAGACATTCGGCATACTGGTGAATAATTTGCAGAGAGCGCGGGCGCGGTCGCTCGAACTGCAGCAACGGGTGTCCACGGGAAGGCAGGTGCAGGAGCCGTCCGACGACCCCAGTACCTTCAACCATATCCTGCACGACAAGACGTCCGTTGCGGCGATCGAGCAGCGGTTGCGGAATATCAGTTTCGGGCAAACGCGCCTGGATCTGTCCGACCGAATTCTGATGGGTGTTGCCGATTCGTTGGCACGCATTCAAGAGCTTGCCGTCCAGTTCAGGAGTGATACCAATGGGCCGGCTGAACGGGTGATCGGCTCCGCGGAAGTTCGGCAGCTGTTTGCGCACATGCAACAGTCGGCCAATACGGATTTGAACGGCCAGCCGATCTTTACAGGAACCAGCACGCATGGTCGGGCGACAGGGTTGTCCCTCACCGTGCCGGTCACGCTGACGGACGGTGTCAACGATACCCTCGTTGCGGAGGTGGATGGGGTGCAGTCCGGCACCATTGATCTTACGTCTGGAGCCGAAACCTTGACAGGGCAGGAGTTGGCATCGCGGATACAAAGCCGTATCAATGCCGACGCGACGTTGGTCGGTGCGGGAAAGACCGTGACGGTGACGTTCGAGTCTGATCGTCTCATGATCGCCTCCGATGCCCATGGACCATTTTCTCAGGTGGCTATTGTGGGAGGGACGGGCCGTTCCGGTCTCGGGCTCGCCGGCGGCAGCGCGACGACCGGTGAGGCTCCGTTTGCCTTGACCGCTATGGTGAGCTCCGCATCAGGCAACACAGGAGGGGCCCTTGCCGGTCAAGGACGTGTCGTTGATCTCAACGTCACCACGCTCGACGACTACATGATTCGTTTCACGTCCGCAACGTCCTACGACGTATTGGATGTCACAGTGCCCGTCAAGACGGTCCGAAATCCGTCCAACGTCGGTGATGTCGGCGTGATGGATGCCGGAATCGTGGCCGCTCAGCAGCTGACGTTGCATGATTATCAGATTCAGTTTACGTCCCCCACGCAATACTCCGTGTTGGACGTGACGGCTGGGTCGACGGTATCCGCCGGTAATACCTTTGTGTCCGGCGGACCCATTGAGTTCGACGGTATACGAGTCATCTTGGCGAACGGCGACCAGGGAGGCCCTCAAGCGGGCGACACGTTCGACATCAGCATGGCTCCGCGCGCCGTGTCGGTCGATCAACCCTATGCATCGGGACAGCCGATCACATTTGAGGGCCTCGGTGTGACGTTGACCGATGACACAGGGACTCCGGCTGCCGGAGATATGTTTTCTATTGTGACCGGTATGCAGTATCAAGGCGATGATGGTGTGCATGCAATCGAGGTCGGTCCCGATCAAACCGTTCCGACCAATTTGCCGGGAAATCAGATCTTCGCTTCCGAGACGCTGGATATGTTTGCGTCGGTCAAACAATTGGTTCGTTCGCTACGCACCAATGATCGGACAGGCATGACGGAAGCCCTGGGAGGGTTGAACGGCAGTATTTCACACTTGGGTACGAAACAGGGGGAAATCGGCGCTCTCTCCAACCGTATGACCGTCAGTTCTGAACAGTTGGACAGCGCCAAGAGTTTTTATATCAAGATGCTGTCCGAGACGGAGGATATTGATCTGGCGAAAGCCATCTCGGATTTGACGTTGCAACAATATGCCATTGAGGCGGCCAGCCGGACATTGACCCAAGTCTTTGAAAATTCGCTCCTGAACTACTTGAGATGATTTCAGTTTAGTCAAGTTTTTCAGGGAAACAGCCGATGACAGGGCAGAACGGCATGATTGCTGGAGAATACCGCTATGCTGGTCCTGACGCGCCGACGCGGAGAAGGTGTGGCCATAGGATCCGATATACGGGTCATTGTTTTAGGCACCAAGGGAGGACAGGTTCGCCTTGGAATCGAAGCTCCCAAAAGTGTTGAGGTTCATCGCGACGAAGTCCATGCACGTATTCTCAATGAAAATCACTTGGCCTCGCAAACCGGTGTTATCCCGCTCGATGCCTTTCGACGGTTGGTCCAGGCCAAGCGCATCCGTGCGCGGTGAGGGTGGATGATGAAGTACACATCCAGCCGTTTCGGAGCACTCGACGTCGTTGATGAGAGCGTCTTGACATTCCCGTCAGGGATGCTCGGCTTTCCTGAAAACCGCCGCTACGTGCTTCTTGATCATGATACGGCGGCTCCGTTCAAATGGCTGCAGTCGCTTGAAGAACCGGCTCTGGCCTTCGTCATCATGGACCCGGATTTGTTTCTGGCCAACGACTACCGGATCGACGTGTCCGATGACGCGATGGCGGAAGTCCAAGCCGGTGCGTCGGACGACTTATCGACGGCGGTGGTCCTGACCATTCCGTCCGACGATCCCGGACGTGTGACCGCCAATCTGCGCGGGCCGTTGCTCATGAATCTCCGTACGAAACTCTGTAAACAGCTGGTCTTGTCGGAAGAGTTCCCGACGCGCCACCCCCTCTTTCCCGCGACGATGCCGCAATCCGCAGAAGCACCAAAATCCGCCGAGGGCTAGTCTGACGTTCTACTAAAGCCGATTGGTCGTATTTCCTGGTTACCGACAGACCCTCGGCATCTAGGGGTCTGACACCTTCCCGCACGTGAACCGTCAAACGTAAAAGGTAAAACGTGAGGGGAGGAAGACGGGTCTGCATGTGGGGCCTGGCCCCGTCCGATTACTCGAATCACGAGATTTGCTGTCATATACATAGGAATAGAGATAAAGTTGAGCCGTGTTGTGGTGAACCTGTTATTCAGGTGAGCCAAGGGGACTGCCCCTTCCGTGGCGGTTGTCCTCGTCCGAAGTTCGGCAAGAGGAGGGGGACGAGTGAAGGGTTGATGCTAGACGAAAGGATGGCGGGATGAGGAAGCTAACAGGCCAGATGTCCGTTGCAGTTATGCTGATTAGTATCTTGGCAGGTGGGTGTGCCATGGAACGTTCCTCATGGCAGCCAAGCCAACCACAGAAGCGAGACTTCGAAAATATTGTCCGGGAAAAATGGGAGCAAGAATATGAGAAGGTAAATAGGTGGGACTCAGGTAAATGGAATTATGACGTGCGGACTCGGTGTGTGGCGGTACCGAGCTATCCTGCGCCTGATCAAAGCTCTAAATCAAGGTTGCCGTTTGCGTGGCATATAGATTTTATTGAAGGCGGTCCGGTCAAGGAAGACCGCACTCGCCAACTCAAACAACTTGATGCTCTAGTAAAAGCAGGCATGTTGCAAAGAGATTCCATAGAGATTGAAAAGGGTGGTGTGAAGGTTAAGGGCGCTCGGTACGGATTAACGGTTGCGGGGTGGAAGGTAGCCTCAACGAATCAGGCCCCATTTTGTTTCGTCTATGGGGTACCGCGATTTCTCGGAGTGACGGACATTTCCCCGGGACTCGTCAACGTTCAATCCGGCATAGAGATCTATACCGTAATTGCTAAGGTTGGGCTTGAGAAACACGACCTTGCTGAGTGGGCGCGCAACGAGGATGTGCGCGAAGCATTCCCCGATATGAAGCGGTTAATTGAGGGAGAAGAGCGCAAACACCAGTTTATTCGGGGGGCAAAGGGGTGGATACCCTATGAGTGTTTACAGACCATTATTATGCGGAAAGAATATATACAAATGTGTGAATCGGCTCCGCAAGGTAACGGCACGAACAGATCTGCCGCTACACACGCTGATTCGGAGATGCACGACCTTCTTGCTGAACGAGATAAGTCCATTGCACAGTTTGAGAAAACATTCCCCGCCATGCTGGAGAAGAAACCTGTTGGCGAGCGGGAGAAATTAAAAGAAGAGGTCAGGCAGAACCTCTCCACTCTTAAGAATGCATCCCCTCCGACGGAAGAAGAAGTAAGAAACCTTATTCGAAATGAATATGAGATTGGAGGTGCTACAGTCGAATTTGTTGGCCTGAAGCGGTATTTCAATGGAGGTTATCGCTTCAAGTATCGCGTGATCTTGTCATATAAGGTTATGCCCGGCAGAGAATTGGATCCTTCCATTCTGGCGTATCGCAATGATCTGCGAGCCATGATTGAACATGGAAAGGCCTGCTCCGGAGATTTTGGATTTGATGTAAAATCACGTGGCCGTCAAGGCGGAGATGGGGGTTGTTGGAATGTAGCAGATGATGAAATTGTGGTCGCAGGACCGCGATCAACGCATCCCGGTGAGCAACGAACAGATCGAGCACCGCAATCTGTTCTGAAAGGTTGTCGATTTGACGGGGTTGTAATTCCTCAAAACGCTCGTGTGTATGCGGTTGATGGGAATAAAGGGAAAAGACTGGACTCTCAGATCGATCAAAGCGGCCATCAAGCACGGCAGGTCGATGTCACGGTAAATTCTCAAGGGAATCCGAGTGTACTTATCCTCGTTGCATATGAGCCGACGATCTGGGACGTTCACTGGACGGCGGGTACGAAAATCTTAGCAGTGTTGGCAAGCGGTTATCATCATCAGGCTGTTGCCGGCCTTCCCAAAAGCGTCCCTGTTTTAGTCAGTACCTATGATAACAAGGGTGTATGCGGGTATGTCCATGTAAGCGGGCCAGATGGAAGAGATGTGAATTCGTTGAGCAAGCGGCTACTTGGACGCCATGTTGATGCCGTGACAGCTGCAAACGGAGGGACGGCTACGGCAGGCGAGGCTATTCTACCGAATAGTGAAAGAAAAACATCGTCGGATACACCGCCGGAATCCTATGTTGATAAAAATGCTCCGCTGGCAGGCCCTGCAGGAGTTTTGGATGCAGTTGCCAAAGGCATTTTGAGGCATGCAACGGACGCCGATGGGAAAGCGTGGGAACACGCGGTTTTGGAAAAGACGCCGAATGCCAAAGTACGAGTGTATTCGTTCCGTGCCTATGTTGTACTCAAGGAATTTATCTACCCAGCAGGCCTTTACGGAGGTGATTCCGCCGTTTTTTTCGTCCCCAAGGGTGTATCTGCACCTATCGGCGATCCCGGCCATTCGACCATCTATGACTTCAATACTCTCCGGTGCCATGGACCAGGTTGTAGACGCTAGGAGGAATGACGGTGTCTCTTATCGGACTTATGCGGAGAGGACTTGTTGTCGCAGGGTGTATGGGAATGGCCGCATGTGCAGGGCCTTCTGCAACGGTGTCTGAGGATGTTTCGGCGCAATTGTCCGGTACACAGTCGTTGGCAGACGAATGTCGCAAGAAGCTGGGGGCACTAAGGGAAGATGTGCTCCGGGAAACCTGCAAAGTTATTGAAACCCACATTGTGGCGATGGATGCCAGATTACAGGATTTGTGTCGGGATGCCGGGGAGAAGATCTATCGAACTGTGGATGACGTCGATGGTGTTTATATTCATATTCCAGACAAAGATCCCAATAGCGTGTTTCGGTTCTATCACGAAGATGACCGGCTTCCACATAGCTATATGGCTCCTATTTTGGGAAGACATTATACCTTCTGGGAGATGGATTCGTTTCGAATAGAAGGAATGGTGGAGCACCATACCCTAAATATTACGGTTCAAGGAAAGGGGAGGGCCAAGTGGGGGCAGACGCATGCGCAGATCCCACATCCTGAAGCAGTCTATGGGATTAGGTGGAAGTATCTGACAAGTTCTGAGGATCAGCGCAAAGGCTTGTATGGAGAAAAATTGACCATCTTTGATGTCAAAACCCAGGAAACACTTGCGACAAGGAAAGTGTTTTTCTATGTGGTCAGGGATGGGATCATCGATGCATCAGGCCAAACGGCCATCTATATGCGAGTCCCAATGGTTTCGCTCTATCGATTCGTTTCTTGTCCCAACTATAGTCCTGGTAAAGATGATAGCTACACCGATCAGAGGCCTCACCATTCATATGGATTCGTTTCCAAAGTGCTGCGTCCACGAATAATGTCGGATGAGATCGCTCCTCATGTGTTCGATCTGGCTCGTGGGACAGGGCGGAAAAGGCTCAATGTACATCTAAGTGGTTGCCATACGCTTGGACCGAGGATTACCCCAGACGATGTATTGCTAACTAAAGTCAATGAATGGGATCTGCAAATCACCATAAAGGGGACAGAGGATTCACTGCTCTGCACGAGTTTTTTTCATCCAACGAGGTTTAGCCATGAGGCCGATAAGGTATTCTCTACGCTCAGGTTTTACGACGGTACAAAGTGGAAGGCAGAGGACATTGTGAGACGGGTGAAGGGACCATGATGACTCACTACCGAGTAAATGGGTTCATAAATGATAAATAGGGGCAGGCTTTTGTGTCTTGATTCATGAATCTCCGCACGAAGCTCTGCAAACAGCTGGTCTTGTCGGAAGAGTTCCCGACGCGCCATCCCCTCTTTCCCACGACGATGCCGCAATCCACAGAAGCACCAAAGTCCGCCGAGGGCTAGTCTGACGTTGTCCTGAACACGGTTGGTCGTATGTCTTGGCTGCCGAGGTCTATCGGCTTGTGCGCCAGGGTCTCTTGCAGCGACTCCTTGGGCCGGTGCCGGATGGAAGCCTTCGGGAATTCCGTCGCGGACTTCGTCAGTTCCCGCTTTCCTTCCCGACCCAGAATCAGTGGGGCCCCGTTGCTTCAGTCATGTCGTACATTGTCGACAGACCTTCGACATACGGAGGACCGAGGGGGCTGACACCCTTCTGTACGTGAACCGTCAAACGTAAAAGGTGAAACGTGAGGCGAGAAAGAGGGTCTGCATGTGGGGCCTGGCCCTGTCCGATTACTCGAATCACAAGATTTGCTGTGACATACATAGGAATAGAGATAAAGTTGAGTCCAGTACAGTCTGAACCGATCGCGCTATTTTGCAGTTATTCTGGTCGCTGTAGGTGGGTATGTTGTTTGCCGATTTCTCTCGCCCCCGTTCAGGGGGAGAGGGTGGGGGTGAAGGGGAGAGGGCACAGAAGTGGCGTCGGTGTACAAGAAAAATGGCCTAATTATTGAGTGTGTTTTGCAGCCCGCGGGGACTGCCCCCTTCCCCGCGTCCGTCTCGGCGCCCTGACTGGCCCTTCGCTTCGCCGCGAGGCGAACGAGACAGGACCGCGCGTAGGAGCTGTCCCTGTCCGAAAACAGGTCTTAACAGCGGATTCATGACCAAAGTGGAGACGGCAATTCAAAGTAATCTGCCCCGTATTTCTGAACAGAAAAGATTTGTATCGAATGAGCAAATACCGCTTTTCGATACCTCGATGGAGGTTTGAGGATGAGGCAGGCATCTGTTCACGGACTTCGGCGGGCCCTACTCTTTTCACCCTTTGTGTTGTGCTTTGCTCTACTCCTTCTAACAGCGGTAATCGAGAAATGGACAGTTACGCTGTTTTTGTCGATCTGGCTCAGGATAGCCTCGGACGGTTTGCTCGTCAGCTATGGATTTACTGCTTTGATTTGCCTGCCAGTGGCGATGCTCTTACATCGGCGCAAAATGCTTCGACTTCCGGTGTTTCTTCTTGGAGTAATCATGTTGTTGGTCATTCCAGCAGCTTGGTTTGCTGTGTGGCCCCTATTCCCTCCGCATGGGGGTAGCGGGTACCTTCGCTCATTTACTGGTTGGTTGACTCATCCTTCCTGGTCGCTTTGGTCCCTTGATCGTTTTGGGGGATTCATGATCTTCTGGACTCTTTCCGGATTGTTTGTGTGGTGGGTTGCCACTTCCAGGTGGGCCGATGCTGTGTCGACCGCACAGAACGCTGCTGCTGGTTTCTTCGCCAACAGGACAATAGCATCTGTTGTGATGGTTTGTATTGTGATAGGCGCCGCGAGTTTTAGTCTTCTGCAAAGTTCCTATAGTAGTCTGTTATCGCATTGGGCCACATCACAAGGTGATCGTTACAGGAGGATGCCTCCGATTGATCGATATCTAATAGGTTGTAATGCACCGAAGTCAGCCATCACACGAGACAATGCGAATGCAGGGGGAAACAATAATTGCGTATTAGGCGTAGCGATCTATTGTGGCCATCACGATATTATACGTGCGGTATTTGCAAATGGAGGCAATTGGCAGCAATGTGCTAAATCCGGTGTGGACCTCGTGACATCATGGGTGGTTAGGTGTGCACATCGTATAAATCGTACCGATGAGGACAATGCAATAATATCCTTGCTAATGAAACAAACCGGTTTGACCTTTGCTGATCTGAGAGCCCCTCTACTGGAAGCCGTCCAGTATTGTCCTGAGGCTGCATTATATATGCTCAAGCATGGGACTCCACCGGACGAACCACCTGGAAGGGGCATCACTCCGCTCCATAGTGCGGTGCACAAGCGAGAAGGGGATACCCAGTTAGTACGTGCACTTCTTGAATCTGGTGCAGATGTGAATGCAAGGTCAAGTTCAGGGCACACACCGCTGTTTCTGGCTAGGCGATGGGGGAGTGCAGAGGTGGTTCGAATATTGTTGGACTATGGGGCCAAGGAATAGGGTAATTACAAAAGGTAGATCAGGAAAATGTGAGGGAATTAGAAACGGCGGCAGGGACCATTTTCATATCACATGAACGAAAAAGGAGGTCTATTGCTCCTCATGTATATGGTCTGAGTGGAGCAAGATTGGCTCAATTAGAGGAGTTCGAGCACTTCAGCTATCGCTTGATCCACTTTGCGAAGTTGGGCTTGGGACAGGGTGATAAGCGGTCCTTTGACGAGCCGATGGTTG
>JAOUPN010000128.1 GCA_029879905.1 Nitrospira sp.
GTTAGGGCCTGTTCCCAAATTTGTTCCATGTAGGAAAGAAGTTTCCACCGGTCATCTCGGGGAAGCCCTCGAAAACTAAATAAGCCGGTTACCCATTGGAGTGCTCCGGGAAGACGTGGGGATTGATAGACGGCGACTTGTCCGTCCGGAAGACGAAATGCAAGTGGAATAGTCCGGTTTGCTTGAGCGGACGTACTGTTCTCAATTGTACGGAGCAGACGCCATGTTTCCCGATAGCCTCCGAATACTATCGGAAGGGGGGCGTCGGCATCGGTTCCATATCCGTCCTGCCAGCTTGGGTGGTCTAACAGTGTGACGCGGTGGCCCTGTGTACTCAGAAAATGGCCGATGGCCGTTCCGGTCAGGCCGGCGCCCAAAATAAGCACGCTGTGTGAAGTGTGATCGGTCACGAGAATCGGGAGCGAAACCAAATGCCCAGTGCAACGACCAGCCGGTGTGTAGTGGAGAGGCTGATGCGTGGTCCAAATACCTGGAAGCCGGATTGTTCGATCATATCGAGGATACGACTATAGATACCGCGCATGATCTCCGCGACGGCCACAGCTCGGCGCTCGGTCGGGGAAAGTGCCGTGAAGGCGGCATGTGCTTTGTCATAATATTGATGTGCTCTTGCGGCTTCTCGCTGCATGAGTGCCGTGAATTGCGGAGAGTAGGTCTTTTGCAGCAATGTTGTTTCAGGGCAGTTGCATGCACGTAAGTCATCAAGGGGAAGATAGATGCGGCCGTCACCGGCGTCGACGCCGATATCGCGGAGGATATTGGTTAATTGGAATGCCATGCCGAGTGCCACCGCATAGTCCTGTGCGCGGGGGGATGTGGCGCCGAAGATATGCAGGCAAATGAGACCGACGACCGAGGCAACTCGATAGCAATAGAGAGACAATTCATCGAATGTGACATACCGGTTGTTGAAGAGATCCATCTCCATGCCTTTAATGAGTTCTTCAAAGTAGGCCTTGGGGATGGAGAACGATTTGACATGGTGTGCGAGACTGATGGTGATGGGAGACTCGGGGATGCCGTCGTAGGCGGCATCCAATTCAATGCGCCAACGAGTGAGTTCTTCTTTAGGGTTACTGCCGGGAGGTGGTTCGTCGACGGCACTGTCTATCGCTTTGCAGAAAGCGTAGACGGTATACATGGCGTTACGCGAGGCCTTCGGTAGAAAGAGAAATGAATAATAAAAATTGCTCCCGCTTTTCTTCGTGTAGGCCGTGCAATATGCTTGTGCTTCGGCGGCGGTCATGATGGCCATAGGCGGGTTTGAAGTTCGGTCAGCTGCGTGTCACGTAAGCCGGAGCATATGGCATCGGCCTCGTGCAGGTCTTGTACGGTATGGGTATTGGTCACCGCCAGCACCTTCATCCCCGCCGTCTTGGCGGCTCTGATGCCGGGCAACGAGTCTTCGATGACGAGGCAGGTCTCCGGTGTCAGCGTCAATCCAGTGCATCGGCCATGTAGGCCGGCTAAGGCATGGAGAAACGGTTGCGGGTCCGGTTTGCTTTTAGTCACGTCTTCCGCGCTGGTGATGTGACGAAAGGCATTCCGAATGCCGGCCTGTTCCAATATCAGCTCGATCTCAGGCCGTAGTGCGCCGGAGGCAATCGCAATAGGATAGGTCGAGGCGGCTTCCGTCACGAATTCTTTCACGCCGGGGAATATGACCAGGTGGTCTCGGATCGAAGCCAAGTAGGCCGCTGCCTTTTTCTCCATCAGATCGTGGACGATTGAGTCGGTGATCTGTCGTTGATTGATTCGAAGGGCCTCAAGTATGCAGCCACGGTCGTCGAACCCGAGATAATGCGCGTAGTAATCGGGTTCGGTCAAGAGAATGTCGATGTCGGCGAGCGTGCGTCGAAGCCCTTCAAAATGCAGGGGCTCCGTATCTGCGATGACTCCGTCAAAATCAAAAATGATGGCGCGCATAAGTCTCGTCGTGCTGCTTGGGTTCACCAGGGCAAAAGGTACGGCGCTGGACGGTCGGCATTATAACACAGAGGGCGGCGGCACATAGTCTATGCCGTCGCCCTCTGTGGACAGAAAACGTGGTCCTGTATTGCGGGGTCGATCAGGGCTTCGCCCGCAGTTGTTTTTCGTCAAGCCAGCCTTTCGTCCCATAGTCACTGCGAACATAGTAGACCCACCCGCGGTCCTGCAAGTCACCATCGAGAATTGTGAAGTTGGTTCCTGGCGGAACGGCCGGTCCCGGTGTTCCTCCCTCCGCGTTTTTCATGAGGGCTACTTTTTTCGTAGGCGCTCCGGGGGACGGAAGTAGCGTGACTCGTTGTCCTTCGCCAAAAGCGGGGTCTGGTATGTCGGTTGCCGAAGGCGACATTTGAGGTGCTGCGGTTGTCGCTATCGGTGCAGCCGGGGCTGGTATCGCCTGATTGGCCGGTGCCGGCGGAACAGGTATCACGGCTCCGGGAGCGGTTGTCGGCGGTGGTGCGGGAGTCGGAATCTGCGCAGCCATTTGCGGAGGCTCGCCTGGTGACGTTTCCGGTATCGTCGCCGAAGGTTGGGGCGGCGCGGGCGGCGGAGCAGGAATTGGCTTCGGAGGCGGAACGGGTTTATGCGCGATCGGCGGAGGCAGTGATTCCGTTTCAGATGTTTCGCCGAGGATGGGACCCAGCAACTCCATGGCCGTTTCCGGTTCCATTGCGAGATACGCACCGCCGCCGATGAGGACCAGGAAGAGAAGCCAGAGGAGCGGACTCCCTCCTGATTTCTTGTGTTTCGGCGGTTTCATGGGAGAGGATGGTCGAATGTTTGATGTTTGCTCCAATTCTTCTTCGGTAAACTCCAAATCCGGCTCCGGCTGGCGTGCGAAGAGCAGATTCCATGTCAGAGGGATCCCTGCGCAAGACGGACCTCCAGCGGTAGCGAACATCAAACACCTCCCTATGGCGAACTTTTGTCCCATTAAAGCGCTAGGAAAAATTCTTATCACCAACCCTCAGACCTGTCAATTTAGCAAAGAATTTTGACACACCGGTATGTGCGACAGGATTCGTTGGTGGTGGAGTCTCACGGTTGACCGGTCGTGGCTCTCCACGCCGGCGGCAGGTTTGAAAAGAATCACGTCTCCCTCTTGAATCCCTTGCCGTCCGGTTGGCAGAATACCATGACGTAGCCGATGAAATCCTACCGAGAAGAACTTTGGTTTGAGACGACATCAAGGCGGGCGTATCTCAACATCACACCGCAGGTCGAGGCGGCTGTGAAGAAGAGCGGCGTCCGAGAGGGATTGGTGTTGGTGAATGCCATGCATATCACCGCAAGCGTCTACATCAATGACGACGAGCCTGGATTGTTGCATGACTATGATGAGTTTCTTGAGCGGATTGCTCCGCATGAGGCTCGGTATCGGCATAACGATACCGGTGAAGACAACGGCGATGCTCATGTGAAGCGTCAAATCATGGGGCGAGAGATTGTGGTCGCCGTCACGGGCGGCAAGTTGGATTTCGGCCCCTGGGAACAGATTTTCTACGGCGAATTCGACGGTCGCCGCCGCAAACGAGTGTTGATAAAAGTCATCGGTGAATAGAAGCGTATCTACCCGTATAGATAACGGGCAGAAGGCGTCGGGTGTGAACCTGCTCGTCTCTTGCACCTCATAGGAAAGTTTGGCAACATAGTTTGGACGGCCCAATTAGAGTTGCCGATGGTATTGGTTCATAGGAAATACCCATGTTAGCCTGGTCACGCCCTGATCCTCTGACACGTGATCTCATCCATCTCATCAATGCTCGTCGCCATGACCATGGTGATACCGATGATGCGATCGATACCCTGCAGGCGTTTCTTGAGCAGGGGCGGGAACACGATTTGTTGACTGTACTGGCCGCACTCGACGAAGAGATGGCTGAATGGCTGTTCGATCTTGTGGCGGAAGCCAGTTGCACGTTGGTGATGGACCAACCGGGTGATGACAAACCGTCGTATGCCACCATGGCGGCTCTGGAATTGCCGATACAGGCAAACCTTACCGCCCCGCTGAAATTGAAGATTGATCCGATCGCGACGGCCGATTTACTGCATCGACATCTTGAGCTTCCTGCGAGCACCGTCGTCCGTGTGGAGCCCCGATTGTTGACCGATGCCACATTGGAAATGCTCAGTCTCCAATCGCTCCACGAACACCTTGCGACGGTGGCGGAATCGCGTCGGACACAGACAGTGGCCGCACGGTTGCTCCCACCGGTTGAAAATACGGCGTTTCTCTTGTTTGAGCTGATCGGCGCACCGGATCCGGGTTTGCCTGACGCATGGAAAGACACCCAACGGCGCGCGATTTTGGAAGAATTGGTGGAGCAGTGTCCCGAGTTGGCGCATGCACCCGATACGATTGAAGCGCCGGTGTATGCCGCCTATGCGATGTTTGATGCGCAGAATGCGGTGCGGCTTCACCACTTGGCCGATGAAACCGCGGCGGTATGGAGAGAGTTGGATCCGCTTGTGCGCTCCAGAACCATCGTGCATTTGCACACGCAATGCGGCAATGGGGTGTATATGCCGGTTTGGACTGATCTGTTTGACCCTGAGTTGCCTGATGAACATGGTCCGGTATGGACTTCGTCGGATGTATGGGTCTTTACGGCAGATCTGCCCATCGAATGGCCTGGTGAAATGCTGACCAACCGCCTATTGGCCGAAGGGTGTACACGGTTTGAAAATCATATCGTTGAAACGCCGGAAAATTAACAACGCCGGTATCCGCCTTGTCGAGAGGTGGTAAGAGCCCCCACGGATCCTCCGAATTCCTTCCAGACTAGTGTGGCGGAAAACACGCCATTCAATGATTTTTTCGGCGTGATGTTCTATTCTTGTCAAGATGAAATCTGAAACACAGGCGGAGTCACCGGGTAAATTAACCGCGATTGCGGCATCGGCGGTCGGGTTAGTGCTGGTTTGGACGATTGTCTGGGCCCATTTGCCTTCTCGTGAAGAATTGCTGTCCCAACAGCCGAACCTCGGAGCTCCTGCACCCCCACCTGTTCCCGAGTTGGACTTAACGATTCCTGGAGTACCCTCCGTGCCTCCGGGAAGAGAACCTGGACGCTTGGGCCGACATGCAGGATCGAACAGGGCCCCGTAGGTTAATTGGATGGATTTCTCCCGCCTTCTCAGGAAGACACCAATATCCGGCCTTCGTAGCCTGTGGGTTACTTCGGCGGAGTAGGCTCGGCGAAGTAGGCCGGAGCCGTAGGGCTCTACCGTGCCACGTACGGGCCTCTTCTTCTGCTAGCCCACAGGTTATGCGGCAAGCTTCTCAAGACAGGTGCGGAGGTCTCTGGCAAACTCTCCTGCTCGTCTATAGCGGTGCACCGGGTCTTTCTGGAGCGCGCAATCAAGGATGCGTTGGACGACAGGAGGGAGATCTTGGCGGAGCGTCGCCAGCGCCGGATGCGGGGTGTTGGCGATGGCAAATAGTACGGCTGACACATTATCGCCGTTGAAGGGGGGACGGCCGGTTAAGAGTTCGAACATCACGACGCCCAAGGAAAAAATATCCGAGCGTCCATCCACACGTTTCCCGGCGATTTGTTCCGGCGACATATAGGTGGGAGTCCCCAAGACGGTCTCCGTCGTGGTTCTTGACGATGATGCCATTTTGGCAATGCCGAAATCCATGACCTTCACGACATGATCGTCCGTCAACATGATGTTGGCCGGTTTGATATCGCGGTGTACGACGCCTTGCTGATGGGCATAGTCCAACGCATCAGCAACCATGGCAAGAATCGGAAACAGTTTGTCCAGCGGCAAGAGGTTCGGTTTACGTGCCCATTCCTTCAGGGTTCTTCCTTGCAGCAACTCTATGGCGATATAGACAAGATCGTTTTCTTCTCCGGCATCGAATATGGTGACGATGTTGGGGTGAGACAAGTGTCCGGTCGATTCGGCTTCACGGAAAAACCGCGTTTTGGCTTCTTGCAACTTATCCCAGTCTTCGATGTCGTCGAGCCGCATCGTTTTGATGGCGACAAATCTGTGAATCGTGGGGTCTTTCCCGAAATACACGATTCCCATTGCCCCTCGCCCAAGCTCTCGCAAGACTTTATACCGGCCGAGCGTGGCGGGGGGGCCTTTGGGAGTAGCGGGCGCGTCGTCATCGTATTCCATCGTTTCGTCGAGTTCCTCCGCGTTTTGCCCGTTGAGTTCTTGGTTGGTCAGTTTCGAAGGCTTTCGGTCTGTTTCGTGTTCTGAGGCGGAAAAGAAACGTTGGAGCGCATCGAGATTCAAAAACCAGACGACGGTAATCCACAGGCCGGCTGATATCAGTGCGGCGCTATAGGTGAAGGTATAGTTTCGAGGTCCGAGGTGCTCAATGAGCGAGAGTCCTGCCAAGCGAAGCAGTCTGTCTATACCAATCAAGGTAATCAGGACGGTGCCGGGGAGAATAAGCTTGCGAATAAAGGAGTAGCCGCGCCCATTGTCCGGCAACTCCCGGTGTGCGCGTGCGGCTAAGATCCAGAGGGCCAGGAGTCCCCCGCTTTCGATGACGACACGGATGATCTCCTGCCCGCTCAATCCGAACAGCGTCACGCGGAATGCTTGGATGAACGAAAGCTTGCTCAGTAACGGGCCTGCAAAGAGCGCCGCAAGGACGATGAGGAGATAACGGACGGCCCAAGTTGATGTGATGGTCATGATGCCGTGGAGTCCCACGGTGTTCGCTTTCTTCGCCGAGCCTACTCCGCCGAAGTAGCCCACAGACTACGAAGGCTGGAAACAGTTCGGCTACGAAGGCGAAGCAACCGTAGCTTCCTAGTAGAGTGGGTGAAATTGAACTGGTCACAGTCTAGCGGATCAGGGCACAGAGTCAACGAAACGCGGTAAAGATGCAAAGAGGATTTTTATAATCGTCCAGCCGCATGTTTGAGTTTATCAAGGAGCGAGACGGGAATATGCAGTGTCCCTTTTCCGACGCCGACTTCGATGTCGGGTTTCGTAATTCCATGGAAATCGCTGCCACCGGTAACCAGCAGGCCTAGCTCTTTCGCCAGTGCCAGATAGTCGCGAGTTTGTCTGGGAGTATGGGTGCTGTAATGCACCTCTACGCCGTCGAGACCGCCGGCTTTGAGTTGCCGGACCAGATCCGTTAAGGTCCCCTCTGTCGTCTTGACCCAGGTGGGGTGAGCGAGAACCGGGATGCCCTTCGCCTCTTTAATCCATTGGATGGCTTCTCCAGGAGTGGGGAGCTCGCGTGGAACATAGGCCGGCCGGCCTTCCGCCAGCCATTGATTGAACGCCTCTTTGGCGGATGAGACGACGTTCTTCTCCATCAGTACCCTGGCAATATGCGGTCGTCCGACGGAGTCGGTTCCGGCAATCGCCCGAACTTCGTCGTAGGTGATGTCGATGCCGGCTGCCTGCAATCGTTCGATGATTTTAGGATTGCGGCGATGCCGGCTCTCGCGCAGCGTCGCCAGCCGTTCATTCAATCGTTCGTCTTTACAATCGAGAAAGTACCCGAGAATGTGTAGCTCTGAATCTCGAAAGCTTGAACTGATCTCAATTCCTGGAACGACCTCGATCCCATGGGCCTTTCCGGCCTCAGTCGCTTCCGATACGCCGGTAGTGATGTCATGATCAGTAATAGCCAAGGCCGTGACGCCGGCCTCCCGAGCCAGATTGATGATCTCTGTCGGAGTGAAGCTTCCGTCCGAGTGTGTGGTGTGCAGGTGGAGATCCAAACGGCTCATGAGAGCGGTCCTCCCTGTGTCGGTTTATAGGCAATGAGTTGCGCTGTGTGGATATGGCGTGACGCACGGTCGTCCGAATGCCTTCCTTCATCATAATGCAACAGACGAAGGGGTGATGTCAGACGCAAAAGTTCGTTGGGGGCAAGGCAAAACTCCCGGCGTTTCGGGTGACTGTGAAGAACATGGTTGTCGATCGTAAAGGTTTCATAGACCAGCATGCCGCCAGGCTTCAGTGCTTCGATCAGACGGGGAAAGAGCGGCCGGTGGAGATAGAAAAACACGAGAATGACGTCGTAGGCATCTGTCCCTAGGTCAGGCTCATGCGGAGGCGGTTGCTCGAGGTCTATGTTTCGTGTGGAAACGGCACCCATAGGGGAGGATTGAGCTTCGATGGAGAGTTGTTTCAGTGCATCACCGTTCCGGTCGACGGCATCCACGTCATATCCGTGAGACGCAAGGAACAACGTGTGACGGCCGTTGCCGGCGGCGACATCGAGGGCTCTGCCTTTGGGGAGTCGGTGCAGCTGTTCGGCCAGAAACCTGGACGGAGGCTGTGCGAAACGATCAGTCCGTTGGGCGAGTCGTGTTCGCTCGATGCGCACTCCGACGGATCCGGTAACATAGGCGATCGGTGGGTGGAGCTTTCGAACCCACAGGCTGATTCGCTCGGCAGGATAGGTATCGAAGAGCATCGTGATGAGGCGTTCTGCCAGGGTTTCCAATAAACAGGAGTCTTGGCTCGTACCGATGTCGACGACTCGCTGCGAGACTTCGGCATAATCGATGGTGCGTCCGAGGTCATCGGCCAATTCCATGGGGCCCGGTTGATAGTGTAATTCGAGGTCGATTGCGAGCGGTTGAGGAACAGCACGCTCATCCGGTGTGACACCGCAACGCCCACGGAATTCCAGACGCTCAATGACGATGGAGTTCGGCATGGCGGCATTGTCCGGGATGGTCTTCAGACCTGTCAAGCGGGGGCGACATGAGAATGGCATTAACCCGCATTATTCACGACAGTTCGTCGCCCGTTCGACAGGCTCAGGGTCCCGAGCATCGTCGAGCCTTCGACCCCGCTCAGGCTCGATCCCGAGCGAGGCCGAGGGATCGAGGGACGAGCCCGCCGCCCACAGGCGTGTCGCAGCAGCGGATCGGCGATTGCAGCAGAAGTGCTCATGAATAATGCGGGTTGCGTCGGACGTCTAGCCGAAGTAGCGGCTTGTGTCGAATCGATGCTCGGTATTGTCGATCAAGCGGACAATGCTGTGTCGGTAGTCTCCGCTTTCGTCTTTCTCGGTCAAGTCCAACTCG